>JAFPXC010000013.1 GCA_017394805.1 Clostridia bacterium
ACTTGATGTTGACTTTGGGACGAACATGTCTTTTGTTAGACTACTACCAAACGGACCTTTTTTATATAAAGCTAAATTATCCAATCTACTCCACACCCAGCCGTTTGGCAAATCAAACGGGATCGATTCGGTAATATCTATGTCTTTACCGCCGATATGTTCGTAATAACAGTTATCATCACCTTTGTAGATGTAACTCTCGACGTATTTCTTGCCGAGTTTTGTCTTCTTCTCGGCGCGAATACGCTCTAACAATACACTTGCCGGTTCGTCACTTGGATCCTGCGGTACAAGTTTGCCTTGTATAGCGTATTGCAGGATAGACTTCTTGAGTTTATCGTATATTTCGCTGTCTATCTTGGTTTTTTGCTGTTCAAGACGGTCATACTCTTTGAGAAAAGGTAAATATTTTTCTATCTCATAAACAATTAGACTTTGCTCCTTTAGCGGTGGAATAGGAATGATTAACTGAATTAAACGTTCCTTCCCTAAATTATAAAATGCTTGTCCTGACTTTTTTGTTATAGATCTCAGCTGTTTATTAAAATACGAGCTTTGTAAAGCATACAGCATATATTTAGCAAAGATGGTTGAACTACAATACGGTCTTATAATAAAAACAAACCCGCCAGCCGTAACATTATTGTAGTTATGTTCTACCAATGCTAATTTTCCAATGTTTTCAATACTCGTTACAGCTGGAGTAATCAGATCATTGCGTTGTAAAAGGATGCTGTCGGATACAAGTTTCGGATTTATAAAAATGTCGTTATCCAAAAATCTGTATTCTCCTTGAAGTATATTACCTCCACGCAATACACGAGTTTGTGTGATATCATTAGTCGCTTGTTCTTTCTTAAAAGAAGCTCCTGTTTGTATATAAAATAAAGAGCTTATCCGCGCAAAAGCCCACCCTTCGGGCAAATCAAAATCGCTTACTTCGTCTTCGATATTACGTACTTCATTCCCGATCTTCTCATAATGGCAATTATCATCACCTTTAAAGATGATGGAATCGGTTTTATCCTTCTTGATTTTGCCCTCTTTAATGAGCTTTTGTTTTTCAGCGCGAATGCGTTCTAAAAGAACGGACGCGGGTTCGTCGTTCGGATCCTGCGGCACAAGTTTACCTTGTATCGCCATTTGCAAAATGGCTTTTCTTAATTGTTCGGCTTTCATTGTATATCTATTTTTTCCTCTAATAAGCGTCGTTCTTTGGCGATATAATCCTGCAATTCTTTTTCGGTCGGCAGGGTGAATTGATACTTTGAAGCAAAGATGTTTTTCCCGTCGTTTAACACGGAATATTTTGCCATGGTTTCGTTCTTCTCCGAGCAAAGAATGATACCTATCGTGGGATTATCGTCTTCGCCCTTTTGCGTTTGGTCGTAAATGCGAACGTAAGAATCCATCTGCCCTATATCCTGGTAGGAAAGTTTTGTCGTTTTCAAGTCGATCAAAACAAAGCATTTCAGAATATAGTTGTAGAAAACCAAGTCGATATAAAAGTGGTCGCCGTCCAAATCAATATGTTTTTGTCTTGCGACAAAGGAAAAACCGCGCCCTAATTCCAATAAAAACTTCTGCAAGTTATCTATTAAGGCTTGCTCTAATTTCTTTTCGTACAGGTCGGCAGAAGGTTGTATACCTAAAAACTCCAACACATACGGATCCCTTATAAAGTCGCTCGGTTGTTTTGACGGTTCAAGAGAAAAGATTTCCTCTTTTACTTGCTCTTTGTTTTTACTTGCAAGCAGTCTTTCATAGAAGAAAGAGTTAATTTGCCTTTCAAGTTGGCGAGAACTCCAATTTGACTTTGCACACTCATCCATATAAAACAAGCGCGCGTTATTATCTGCAACCTTGAGCAATAAGCGATACTGCGTCCAATTCAATTCACCACGCAGTGAGTGGTAATTCGGAAATGTCAAATAAAATTGGCGCATATATCTCAGGTTTGTAACGGTAAAACCTTTGCCAAAGTCAACGGTCAGCCGTTTGGATAACTCTTTTATAAAGTCGGAAGCATATTCTGCTCTTTCTTCCCCGCCCTGCAATTCCACGATTTTCTTACCTATATTCCAATAGGCTGAAACCATAGCGGTATTTGCCGCTTGATAAACTTGATTACGGGTGTTTTCAAGTATCTGTTTAATTTGTTCGTACGATTTTACATCGAGAAGTTCATTCATTTGCGTTATCTCCCAACAAACTCATAATTTCACTAAGGACTCTGTCAATATCCGCGTCGAGGCTGGCGCGCTTTTCGCGGTAATTCTTTATCAAATCTTGCGGGGCAAGAATCTCTTCTTCCTCGTGAGGGTAGCCGCACAGATCAATATTATAATTCAACGCGGCGATCTCTTCAACCGTGTATTTCTTCGCTTTGGGGAATTCGTCTATGACGATCTCCTTTCTATCCGCCCACCAATCAACGGCGGGCGCAAAATGCTCAATTTTCATTGGTTTCGTCTTGGAAAAATGCTTATATCCATCCGGCATATCCAAACGGTAGAACCACGTTTCCTTGGTGGGTTTGCTCTTATCGAAAAATAAGATGTTAGTAGTGATAGATGTATAAGGAGAAAACACACTTTGCGGCATGCGAATAACCGTATGAAGATTGAAATCGGCAAACAGTTTCTTCTTAATGGCAACTTTTGCGTTGTCTGTTCCAAACAAGAATCCATCTGGAAGAATAACCGCCGCGCGACCGGATGATTTCAGCCGATACATAATAACGGACATAAACAAATCCGCAGTATCACTGCTGGCAAGATCGGACGGAAAATGTTTTTTTACATCCGCCTTTTCACTTCCGCCATAAGGAGGATTCATCAAAATAACGTCAAATTGATCTTTGAAAGTATAGTCAAGAACATTGTGAAGGAGTGAATTGTCATGATATACCTCCGGCATATCGATATCGTGCAATAGCATATTCGTAATGCATAGCATATACGGAAATTGTTTTTTCTCCACGCCGTAAATGGAATTATTCAGTTTTTTTACGTCATCGGTCGTTTGAACTTTCTTTTCAAGTTCTTTTAGCCAACTTGTCAAGAATCCACCCGTACCGCACGCGAAGTCCGCAACCTTTTCTCCGACTTTTGGCTGAATCACCTGCGCCATAAAATCGGTAACGGCGCGCGGCGTATAAAATTCACCGGCGGAGCCTGCGCTCTGCAGTTCACGCAAGATGGACTCATATATCTCTCCAAATGCGTGACTCTCTTCGTTATCACTCAAATCAAGATCATCAATGACGTTAATGACTTGTCGAAGCAAAACGCCGTCTTTCATATAGTTGTTGGCATCTTCAAATGTTGTCTTGACAATCGCTTTTTTGATCGGGGTCGTTGGATCAACCGATACACCTTTAATAAGTACGTTGCCATTACCATCTTTAATATCGTTTCCTTTTAGTACAGGGAAAACAGTATTGTTGACAAAGTTCAAAAGAGCATCGCCGGTCATGCCTCTGCCATTTTCTTCGTGTGCCCAATTACGCCAGCGGCATTGCGCGGGGATGATGGAAACATAGTTGTCCTCATTGAATTCCCAGTCAGCTTCTTTTGTATCGTAGACCTTCAGAAATAGCATCCATGCAATTTGCTCTATTCGTTGCGCATCGCCGTTAATGCCTGCGTCGTTGCGCATGATGTCTCTTATTCTCTTCACAAATCCAGAAATGTTGCTCATATGTTATGCCGCCTTATAGATTTCATTTGCTAATTCTCTGACTGCTCTCAAGTAGCCATCTTTACCGCCAAACAACTGTGCGATTCGTGCAGGTTTACCGAATTTCACAAAAGGATCAAGTTTCAATACGTCTGTATCTTCGATTTCGTAAATGCCTCCGTCTGCATATTTTTCAAGGAGTGCTTCCAAAACTTCTCTTGCCGCGCCGCCGTATTTAGCAAAAACATTGCGCTTTCTAACGTTTTCAGCACGTTCTCTACGAGTCAAAGGTTTCTGATTAAACGCTATATGGCAAATAAAGTCGAAGTCGTCCACATCGGACATACCTTCCGCCGCTTTGATTTGTTCCAAGTCAATGCCGCGCTCGGCAAGCAACTCTCGTATCTTTTCTTTTTTCTCTTCTTTCGTCCATTCCAAAATGAAATTTTCAAGAGAAGCATATTCGCCAAAGATGTTCGCTTTCGTGTAATCGATAATGCTTTCTTGCCGTAGCAGTTTTCCGTCGGTATCGTATACGGAAACTATCTTTTGCAAGACTTCCACTCGACAACCACGATTATCGACGACATATTTATGATTAGGCTCAACGGGTGGCGTAGGCAATACCGTCTTGCCATTCGGCGTTTGTTTGGGTGTGACATGCGTAAAATGCTCATCTTGTTCGACAGGTCCGTCCCAATCGGGATCGGCAAACAAACGTGTCACGCCACGGAAATCCATAATCATAAAGTGCGTTTTCCCATCCGCAACGCGAAGCCTTGTTCCTCGGCCGATGATTTGTTTGAATTCTGTCATTGAGCCGATCATCTCATCTAATACAATTAATTTGACCATTTTACAATCGGCGCCCGTCGAAAGCAACTTTGACGTGGTCGCTATAACGGGATATGGCGCTGAAACCGAAATGAAATAATCCAGTTTTCCTTTGCCATATGTATCGCTACCGGTAATCCGCACAACATAATCCGGATTGTCCTTACACATGTCGGCGTTAAGATTTGTCAACGCGATGCGCATACGTTCTGCGGCATCCTCTGTCGCACAGAACACGATAGTTTTAGACATTCTATCGGTTGATTTGAGATACTCGGTTATTTCTTTGGCGACCATGTCAATGCGATCTTGCAAAATGATATTGTAATCATAATCGCTATTGTTGTAAATCCTGTCCTCGATTTCGTAGCCAAAGATATCGAGTTGACCTTTGCGCGGACGCCAGCCGTCATCAATATCCGTTTTTATGCGAAGAACCTTGAACGGCGCTAAAAAACCGTCGTCTATACCTTCTTTCAAACTATACTTATAAACTGGTTCGCCAAAATAGTCAATGTTGGAAATGAACGTCGTTTCTTTGGGCGTCGCAGTCATACCGATTTGAGTCGCAGAAGTAAAGTATTCTAGTATTTTTCTCCAACGGCTTTCTTCTTTCGCACTACCACGGTGGCACTCGTCTACGATAACTAAATCAAAAAAGTCTTTATCAAACAACTGACTGTAATGTGCGAGCATTTCTTCGTCGGTTTCATCTTCTCCGTCTTTCTTGTTCCTGACTAATTGCTGATAGAGTGAGAAATAGACTTGATGCGACGTAATCGTCGTTCTATCGTCTTTTGCGAAATTGATCTTATGGATTACTTTCTCCAGCGGCTTAAAATCACCGCTGATGGTTTGATCGACAAGGATGTTTCTATCAGCGAGATATAGTACTTTTTGTTTTAATCCGCTTTGCAAAAGTCTGTATACAATTTGAAATGTCGTGTAGGTTTTACCTGTTCCCGTTGCCATAACGAGCAAGAGGCGGTTTTGTCCTTTTGCAATCGCATCCAGTGTTTTGTTAACGGCAATTCTTTGATAGTAGCGAGGTGCATATGTTTTTTGACTAGTATAATATGGTTGATCAATGATGGCTTTTTGAACAGCAGAGAACCCCTTATCGCCATTTAGTTCTGCATTGTATCTTGCATACAGTTCATCGGGCGTCGGAAAAGCGCCTAATGATATTTCTCTCTCTTTTCCGGTCAAAAAGTCATATTCCTGAAACGCATCTCCATTGGAACTATATGCAAAAGGGACATCCAGCATTTTAGCATACTCTTTGGCTTGTTGCATGCCGAAAGAAATCGAGTGATTGTTGTCCTTTGCCTCGATGATGGCAATGGGATACTCTCGCCTGAAATATAGCACATAATCCGCTTTTTTCGGCGCTTCTCGATTGATCTTATTTCCACGAAGATTCACCTTACCATCGGTGAACTGAACTTTTGTCTCCATTGTAATTTGATCCTGCCAACCCTTTGCAAAAAGACTCGGCGTGATATAGTTCAGCTTTATATCCTCTTCGGTCATTTGTTTCTTATCAAGTATGGTCATATCGTTCTCCCATATTGCTTCCTAATTCTCATAATCCCATTTTATCGGAACCAGAAGATAAAACTAATGCTTTTCTATGAATCCATATAATGATCTTTTTATCCTATCCTTCGCCATGGGATCAATTCTAGCCATATTGACAATCTGATTTACACGATTAATGTCCCCATTTTCAAAATAATTCAAGATACATTCTCGTCTTAATAATAGCGGCATAAAACTATTATCTTTATCAATTAATTCCTTCAAAGTTACATACGATTCTCTCATTTTAGTAATATCTTTAAGTTCAGCATAAATATCAAATAGATCTCTATAATAATAGATTTGATTTTCAAATAATAACTTATTCTCTATCATTATTCTTAAAGCATTATGATAGTCATGTTTAACATAAAAGCTGTAATATGCTTTCATGTTGGGATAAAACTGTTTGGATGTAATTGGTAATCGATCTACTTCTTTTGCTTTGTTGAGAAGTTCTTCTACCACATCCAATTTGATAACCTTTTGACGTATTGCGCATTTAAAGTATTGAAAAATGTTGAAGATGTTATCTTGGAAGCGATTATAGTTTTTTTCTGCCAACTCTAATGCTGCATCGTACTCTTCTAGTGCAATATACGTTTCAACCAATTCTCTACTTGCTCTAAAATAAGAGCTATTCTCATTTAAACATGAGATGAAACACTCTTCTGCTGTATCATATTTCCCAACAAGTTTATAATAAAAACCTTTTATAAAATCCGCTTGGAATTTTTTCAAGATATACTCATTTTTATACTTTAATTGTAGTATTTCAAAAACACTACCATCCTTTTCCCTTACCAGGCACATGGCGTAATAAAAATAGAATGTTTGCTTTAATGTCAACTCCCATACCTCTACGGCATCTAAACATTTTTGACATATATCCTTAACTCTATCATAAACCTTTTTGTTGTATAATTGAATAATAGATTTTAAGATAATAGAAGGATATATTAATTGACAATCATTCAGCCATGTATTTTCTTTTACTAGTTCTCCCAAGTTCTTGGAAATCTGAGAATAACAATAGTCATCTAATTCATTGACTTTTAAGCAATCTTTGAATTTTCTAAATTCAAGTTGTAAATACTTAACTATATCACTTGGAATACTTATTCTATTTCGTTCGATATAATCAATTACTGTAGATGAAACAGTTAACAAATCATTGTTAATGCCAGTTCTTCTACAAATACAAAAACGTAATAACATGTTATAAAAGTCTTTATAATCCTCATCAAGTTTATTGATCTCTACTATTTCCGAAATAGGAATATTCGAATAACTCGAAAGGAATGATAGATACGATAAAAACTTGTTTTTTCGATCGTCTGTAAAGTTCATCAACCCCAAATACTTGTCAAGAATTCTTATAGTACTTTGGGCGACAAACTCTACTATCTCATGCGATTTTCTTTTTACATCTTGCAAACTGTCTGCAAGTATTTTTTCAATGCAAAAATGTATTTGTAACGGATGCCCTGTTAATATATTTTGGAAAAACCTAATATCATCAATACCAAGAGAAAGCCCACTTTCTTTTGACAATTTATCTAATAGTTTCAGTTTGTTTGGATTATCTAATTCGGGTATTTCTTTAATAAAGAATGCTCCCGTCCTTTTGTTGTTACGCACTCTCTGATTAGCAACAATGCCCAAAGTCAACTCTTCTCTTATGCTCTCTATTGATTTTAGAAGCCACCATACAACATCTCCGCTCTGAATTAACACATCGTCATCTCTGAAAATAATAAACTCTTTACTGTTTTGGACCAATTTAAAACAGGATTCTAAACGTTTAATTTTATCATCCAAACTTAAAGCATTTATCTCTGCAAGATAATCTTTATTGTATTCACCGAATCCATTATCTATCAGTTTAGAAATAACATCATCAATAGAATCATTTTTTTCAAGCGATATTACTATTGGATCATAATAATCCCCAAAAGTTCTAGGCACCTTAATACATTGTCGTATAAATGCTTCTCTCCCGATTCCTTCTATTCCGTAAGCAATAATTCCTTGATAAGCTTTTTGCGTGTAATAATGAGTATCGAATTCTTTTAACAGATTTTCATGACCAATATACAGCCTATAGTCATTATTGGGCTGGGTTTCATTTAATTGCGCAAAAAGATTTTTAATTTTTCTATACGCTAATTGAGGACTACCAATAAAGCGTAAATTATATGCACCAATCCCATTTTTGAGCCACTCTGGTATGCGATCATCCGTATAATTAATTGAATGATCAATGATTATCGGATAAAACTGTTTTATCTTTTCATTTTGAATACCTTCAAAAGCGAATTTGATTTCGCGTTGAACCCACTGACTATTTAGTGCGGTATCTGAAAGAAAAAGCACAAACAAATCTGTATTTGAAAGAGTGTTAAGAATTTCACTTATTGTTGGCATCCCGCCCTCAAATGAATACTTATCATAATAAGCAATGTCTTTGCCAAATTTATTGGCAATATATTCAACATATTCTTTATCTTTACTACTATGTGATAAAAAAATTCTATTCATATCTATTCCTCAACTTTCCTTATCGTTATATCTAGCGATTTGCCATCAGCATTTTTCCATTCTACCCAACCGTTTGTCGAACCACCTAAAACGAAATCACTTGCACCGCTCGGCGTATTAAATATCAGATTCACATTAAGAAGATAAACATCACCATCTTTTCGAATGTCTCCCTTCGAAAATAGTTCGGCTCTTTGTTTGTTGTACTTGGCAAGATGAACAGGCTTTTCGTAATTGATTTGCGAACCTTCTAAAACCTCGAACTTCTCGCCATCATAAATGCCATAAGCCTTTATACCATTTCTTGTCGTATGTAGAATATCGGCTGAGTTACGATTGGTTTTTGCGTTGTCCATCTTATAGCCTTGCGTCGCCATAATAAATTGTATTTCCTCATAAACTTCTTCGATAAGCGGCAAATCGTATTCGTCAATCTCATATTTGGGGTTTACAGTGTTTTCTACCTTATACCTTTTGGACTCGTATGCTTTTTGAATAGCATACTCTTCAAGCCCGCTGATCATATCCAAAGAAAAAGTTTTGTTGTCCGCTAAAAACATTATGGCTTTATTCCAAAAGTCTTTTTGTCTATTGTGATCATCCAAACGAGTGATACCATTCCGCGTTTGCCCAACATATATTTGAGCAATCATGTTTTCGTCATTTTCATTGATGAGATAGTATATCCCGGGGCGATTGATACCGGATAACTTTTTTGCTTCCGAAAGAAGCGGACGAGGAATGACATACGTTGTCATCGTAGACAGATGTCGTCTTATCGACCGAATACCATCCGGTTGTCCGTTATGATAGATGATTTCCAATTTCTTACTGGTCGCCATATCTTCTGAACTCTCCACTATTTGTCCACGTCAATAAAGTCCATAATATCGCCGATATTGCAGTCAAGCACCTTGCATATTTTTGCAAGAATCTCGGTGTTAACATTCTCATTGCGCCCCAGCTTAGCCATAGCGGTTGTAGTAATGCCGGTTGCCTTACGCAGATCCTCTTTTTTCATGTCTTTGTCAATAAGCAATTTCCAAAGTTTCTTATAACTAACTGCCATATTAATTCTCCATCTATTAAGAATATAGAACTTAAGTCTATTGTACCATATCTCCTTTTTCTTTTCAAGGTATTCTCTAAAAATTGGAGATTATTTTTTAAAAATTGGTGAAGCATCTTGAATAATATCCCTATTAATGGTATAATGTTTACAAAACAAAAGAAAAGGAATCATTATGGCAAAGTTAGTACCATATTCAGAATATAAAGAAGCCCGTGCGCGAGCGCAAAAACTCATTCATGACGTACGAAGGCATCCTTCAATACATAAGCACTACAAGTTTGTTCTGCGCCCAATTGGGTCGCAAAGTCGACGTTGTGTCATTAAAGATAATAATGGCAAGTACGACTTGGATTATCAAATAGTAATAACCAAGAATTCCAAAGATGGTGACGGTGACCCGACTGCAATCAAAAAAGCTTTTTTGCAAGCATTTACAGATTGCAGAAACAATAACGAAAGCGTAGAAGATTCTACGACAGTAGTGACCGTCAGATACTCAAAAAATCAAGGCAAATTCGACGCTTCAAAAGAGAAGTTTTCTTTCGATTTTGTCATAATAAGCATTGATGAAGAAAAACGTATCCGGCGCAACGGCCCAAGCTTGTACACTTGGAATGAATTACCATCTCGAAATACTTATATTTATGAGCGATATAAAAGACTCAATAGTGTGCAACAACGAGAACTGCTAGAAAACCATTTGATACCACGGATCATCAACGAAAAACAAAAGGACAAAAGCCTTCGTTGTCCCACGATAGATTTTTTCTATCAGGAAGTAAATAACTACTACCAAAGGAACAAATTGCAATGACAAAAGAAGAACTGCTTAAACAAATACATTGTAAAACGGAGGAAGAACGGCAGAAAGCCGAGTTTTATTTAGAAATGAAGGGCATCGCCTTTCATAAAGCGATTCTTGATTATCTGTGTCAAAAAGAGAATAAGACTATTCCGGAATGGTCAGATCTATCCAACGAGCTACGTTCCGATAAAGCGCTTCGAGATATTTTGTATAAGTATTTAGCGACTCTCGAAGAATACATTCGCGCTTACATTTCAAACAAATACGAAGACACCGCTACTCAACAAGATTTTTGGATTGATACTAGCCGATATGATTATAACAAAATAAAAACCCAATTAATGAGCGGGAAACCTCTTTTCAAAACCCTTGAAGATGTCGATTTCGGCACATTAATAAAACAAGTTAGGAGTTTGCCTGAAATCGATAAGCACGAATTGTTTTATGGGGTTGGAACTGACGAAAACTTGGACGCTGTTAAGGAATTGCGCAATGCTGTCAGCCACCACAAATTTCTTAAATTGTACAAATTCAAAGACTGCAATGTGGATGGAATTGATTCCGATTCATTAATCGCAAATATTCAAAACTTGCGCCAGTTATTGCCTTCGCTATATCGCTTTGGCGAAAACGGAATGGGCGGAATAACACAAGAACTTAAAAAACTCAATTTATAATGGTTAATTAAAACAATAGATAGAGGACACAAAATGAGTATACAATTTGAATTAAAAGATAAAGAACTGTTGTTTTGCTACACTCCTGAAAACGGAACTGATTTTATTATTCGCAAATTTGAAAAGAACGAATCAATTCTTATTAAAAACACTTTTTGTTTTACTAAAAAGCATTGCCGCTCAGAAATAGATGAAGTAGAAGATTCTGTTATATTCTGCATTGGAACAATCAAAGATTCTTATATTCAAATCGATTCTGAGGTAATCGAAACTATTCATAATTTTTATTTTGATAAAAAGATAAAATTAAAATCCTCCATGTTTGTTGCCTACAGAAATATATCAATCCTAAAAAAAATAGACTCTCTAATTGATAAAGATTTTTATATCGGCGGTGAATGGGATAAGAATGAAGGAATACCGTTTGAAGCATTTAAGCAACTGTTGGATTTGTTTCCAAAGACAGCTGAATTGGACAAGTATGCTGACAGCCGCATCAGCTCGATTCTAAAAGAATACTTTCCCGAATCCGATCGATATGAACATATATTTAATGCTTTCATCAATAAGAAAAATCTTTCGTTAGACACCTTAAGGAAAAATGAAACGCCTAACACTAATCTTAAAATAGAATATGCTCAGTTTACATCAATAGAGTCTCAACTCAAAGACATGCTTTTCTCTTCAATTTCAATAGACGAAGCAGAATGGCAAAAGAAGATCAAAGATATCATTTGTATTCTCTATCCAAAATATATTTATTCTAAACGAGAAGTAGAATTTGAAGGTGCTGACAAATACAATAAAAAACCTGATTTTATCTTGGTTGATTCTAATGGCTACATTGATATATTAGAAATAAAGAAACCCGATGTTCAACTATTAACGAAACAAGCGTCTTATCGGAATAATTATGTTCCCGTTAGAGAATTAGCAGGTGCTATTCAACAAATCGAAAAATACATATTTTGTCTAAATTCATCCGAAAAAAATGAGAAAAAAGTAATAGAAAAGTTGAAAGCCGATAAAATTTTAGATAATATCAACATTAAAGTTGTTAATCCCCAAGGAATATTAATTCTCGGCAGAAGCAATATTTTCAATCAACAACAAAAAGACGATTTTGAACTCGTAAAACGTCAATATAAAAATATTGCAGATATTATGACATACGACGATTTATTAGGTCGACTTCACAATATCATTACAACACTAGAGAAAAGAATCGCAGAAAAAATAACGCTATAAAACTAATTGGAGCAACAACAAATAATCCCTTTGTGTGCAATAAAGTTCAAACTGACATTCAGGTGCGCCGCCAGAAGAGAATAATACGAACAATGATGAAGAATTGGAGTTCGTATTATTTTTCTATAACGATTATTTCGGTGTAAGGATAGACCGATGAATACGAAAAGAAAGAGAAATCCGGGCAAGCGATTGCTCGGATTTTTCTTTATATTAAACCTTCTTCCCGTTGCCCGGATGGAGAATATTTTTTCAATAATGATTTTCTTGCTTACGTTCTCTTTTCCACCATGATATTAAACCATAAAGGTCATTCACGAAAAATATAGCAAAACATATAGCAACACTTATGTACGCCTTATTTTCTAACGACGCCGTAGACCACATCGTTATTAAAACGATATCATTTGCTAAATATGCTGCGGCATAATACTTGCTTCTTCTTAATGTTAAATAGGACGCGATAAAGGATGTTAGCACTGATATCGTTGATATAACTATATTATTTGTTCCTAATGCATTCAGCAAATAATAAAACGCCGTTGTAACTATTACTGATAATCCGATAAGAAAAAGATATTCCCGTATTTTCAACTTATTAACGACCACCGTTTTATCATTTTTGCTCGTAGGGTGTTTTAACCAAGAAATCAAAGAAAGGATCGCTATGCCGCCCGTCATACCAAGATACGTTATCATCTCGCCATAGTATTTGTATCTATATGATATTATTGAATAAAGGATGGCGAATACTATAACAAGAACTTGTCCTATCGGATGACCTTTTGCACAAAATATAAGATAGAAAACGCCGACTATAAATGTGGATAGATAAAGATAATTTCTGCCATCAAAGATGGAAAAGCAAACAATGACGGTAACAAGCGAAATGGAAAACAAAATCCATTCAAATACAGATAAGAAATCAAATATTTTTTTCAAAATAAAAAACCTCCTGTACAAGTCTCCTTCTAAGACCTAACGGAGGACTTTATCTGACAAAGTCAGTTTGTCAACCCGGTAGCTGACATTATTATATTATCATAAAACTCTCCGAAAATCAATTATTTAAAGTTACAAAAGTTCCTGACCGTCGAGAAAATCGAAAGTTATCTGAACGCCGTTATTTGCGGAGATATACAGGAAATGTCCGTCCGCAAGTTGATAGTGAAAACCTTTATCCGAGAGTCATTTCAGATAACGACAGCGTAACGATAACGTACAATTTCTGCGAAGATTATATACAAAAAATCCTCCGCCATAGGCGAAGGATAATTCCACATCGGGTATCACTATTATTTCACCGCTTCCGGGGGGCGTCGAAAAGGACTGCAAAGGAAACGAGCGCATTCAGCAACGGTTCACGATTGCCATGTTCCCACAGGCTAATGATACATAGGCTTACGCCGATCTCACGTGCCAGCCGAACCTGACTGACGCCACGCTCTATGCGTGATGCTTTTAGTTGACGGCAAAACGATTGGTCATTATATCTTATCTACCCTATTACTTACAAAAGTTATATATAAAATCATACATTACTTCGCGCGAATGTCGCGCTATGCGATTGGCATTGTTGATGGTAAATGCGTGATTATCGGCAAAACGGGTGCTGTGGAACTCTGCACACTCTACGCCCGCGTCGCGCAATTTGCCGATCAACGTTTCTGCTTGTCCTTTTGCGAAAAAGTCTTTTTGAGCATATATAACCAACGTTTTGGGGTGCGAGGGCTTGACGAAGTCTACGGGCGATACATAGGGCAAATATTTCCACGTAGCGAGGTCTTTGGGCTTGACGCCCGAGATGTCCCTGCACACGCCTGTGGTGATGCCGAATGGCAACCTGTGCTTAAGCGAATCTTCTACGTCGTAAACACCGCAGATATATACCACGTGAGAGAAACGTCCCCTCATGTGCCCATACACTTCTTGTAACTCGGCATTGTCGGGAGTCATAGCCATCAGCGCAGCATAGTATGCACCCGAACTATCCCCCGTCACCAGCATACGCGAGGTATCCATACGGTAGCGCTCGGCGTTGTCGATCGCCCAGTTGAAGGCACGCACCAAACTACGCATAGGTGCGGGGCAAGGATATTCCGGGCCCAAGAGATGGTTGACGTTGACCACCATTGCACCCTTCCTTGCCATCTGCGCACAGTGATAGAGGCGAAACTCTTTGTCCCCTGCCGAGAAACCGCCGCCGTGTATCTCGAACACGACGGGGTATTTTTGCTCTGCGGGACGAGGGCGATACAGGATATCCAACTTGAGGTCGGTCTCTTGGTCGAAGGGAATATCACGCTTGATGACCAAGCCTTTCATCGCGTCTGCAATCTTATCGGGCGGATTTTGTTTTTTGTAGAAGAGTTTATCTACCATCATAAAAAGCCGCTTGGTCCCCGTTTTTTTGACGGTGGGACACGGTGGATCGACGTGGCTCTTTTGGTGTATATGTTTGACGTATGCGCTATTTCCTGTGTAAGTATTCATATTTTTCTCCTAATCGTATCGTGCATTAGCGAATCGAGATATAGTGGTAATCGGTTTCGAGGGGAAGGCTGCGACGCTCGACCTGTTTGATGGCGTTGAAAATCATTCTTTCCATCTTTAGCATACATTCGTGTTGGTCGAACGCCACCGCCGAATGCAAATATTTTTCTTCGCAAGCACGCATTTCTTCGGGATGGTCCAACCAGTAGTCGATGACGCGGGCAAGATCCTCGGCGTTCAACGCCTTGAAGACACATCTATCATCCACGGCGAAATTGTGCGTGGCGGACAGTTTACTATCCGATACGATGGTCAGTTTGCCGCAAGCGATCGCCTCGATACAGCTGATGCCCTCCAATTCGATAATGGCGGGGTGAACGTACATATCCGCATAATTCAGCACGTCGATGATCTCGGTGCGAGAAAAAAACTTGAAGATAGGCGCAACGGGCAAATCGGCTGCCAGCCGGCGATATTGCTCTTCCTTAGCTCCCTCGCCACCCAAAATAAGTTGGATCCTGTCTTTGTACTTGCTATGCGCAATGGCTTTGATGAGGGTATCTTGACTCTTCTCGGTGGAATAGCGCCCCGTGGTGAGAACGACGATTTTGTCCGCGAATTCTTGGGGTTTGGCGGTCTCGCGCTTTTGCACGTATCCATGCACGCCGTTACTGATGACGTAGCCGGGGGTAGAGCGCCCAATCGCGCTCTCGAAGGTGTCGCGAATGAACTGCGTGGGATAGTGGATACAATCCACGTGGCGATAGAGGTGATTCCACATAAACCGATTGGTGGCTTTGTTGGCCAACTTGGACTTATTGAGATGGAAGTAGGCGGTGATGTTTTCCGCCTGCATGTGAAATCCTGCCGTGACGGGCAACCCCATCTCTTTGGCAATTTTGATGGCGGATAGTCCCAAAGGCATGGGACACATAATATGCACGGCGTCCACGCCATCCAGCGCGGCTTTGATAACGCGCTCTTGGGGCTTCGCGATGCTCACGCCCACTTTGGCGACGTAGGCGTCCAACGCCTTGCCGAAGTGCATATTGGGCACCACGTAATGGTTGGGCTTGCCCTTGCTCGCTTGGTCGGCGCACAGCACGCGCACGTCGTGACCTTGCCCCTCTAAGAAGCGGATCAAATTGTAGGTTACCACGGCGGTGCCGTTGTTTTCTTTCCCGTATATATCGCAAACGACTGTAATTTTCATATCCGTTACCTCTCTCGTTTTTTGCTCCCTCGAGCACGTATTCAAGTTAACATAAAAAAAGATGGGCGCCAATGCCCATCTCTTAACAGGTCAAAATCATCTCTTAACTTGCAATTTAACGATTATTTTTCTCTGTTTTTTACCATATCCGACACGGTAAAGGCAAGTAGGCCGACGCTCGCCAAGCAAAGGATAATGCCGAAGACAAGGTTGGTATAGCCCAAGCGGAAATCCTCCACAGTCAAAAGGCTCAATCCCAACGAGAACATAGCCGAGCCAAAGATGGCCAACACGACCACACGCACCACGCCCCCGTGATGGAATAGAAAACGGCTCACGAAACTATCGATAAACACCAATGCACCGACAAAGGTCAGAAGGAAGGGGACCGTCAAAGCGACAACGGTGGCGAGGTCGTGCGTGCAGAAGGCGCATCCCACGGCGATGATGGCGGCGTTCAAGGCGCCCATCACGCTGAAAAGGGGTCTGCGGCTCACGCCTATGATGATGATATTGATGGTGCCGTATACACAGAGTATGACGCCCAGGGTAATGCTGACCGCAGCGCTGACGTTCACGCAGAACAGAATGCCCATGGCCAAGGCAAGTATGGCAACCAGTATCCGCTCGATATAAGACGTCACAATCTCCTTACCGTGTATCGTCAAGGTGCCCCTGCCTTCCTCCTGCTCCACGACGTCGGCGGCCACGGCGGCCAAACCCTTGACCCCCATCATATCGTCGATGATCGGCCTAAGGTATGCGCTGATGGCCGCGTAGCCCGCTTGGTTGGGGTGCAAGCCGTCGTCGGTGTAGCGGCGGTCGAACTCTTCGTCCTCCGCGGCAATGACCGAATACACGTCGGCATAGACGTAGCCAAAGGACAGCGTGAGTTCTTTGAGTTTGGCGTTGATGGAGCGGATATGCCCGTGGCCATACTTATAGCGGTTGTGGAAAGATACGTCGGAAACGGGGTAAACCGACTGCACCAGCACTTTGGCATACGGCAGGCGCGCTTTGATTTGCGACAAAACGTCGCGGTAGGTGTCGATGATAAAAGTCTCTACGTCATCGTATCCCTCGGAGAAGTTGTTGGCGCCGCCGTGTAATACTACTACCGAGGGTGACAAACCGAATACGCTCTCTTCGAGCCTGCCGCGAATCCCCTCGATCGTGTCGCCCGATATGCCGCGGTTGAATGCCTTAAGCTCGGGATAGTAGGTATCGAGGTTGCAGAAGTCTGTGATGCTGTCACCCACAAAAACCACGCCGCCCTTTTTGGCAAATCTGTTTTCGGTGCGAAACGCCAAGCACGACGTATTGTAAAGGCGTTTTAGATACACCGAGTCCATATTCATAATTTTGTTGAGATTCTTCATATATACTCCTCTAATATATTACTTTTGACATAGCATAAACATAGCACTCACGACAAAGAGGTCGTCCTCGCGCTCGAAAGCGGCTGTGCCGCCATACTTGGTGGCCACCGCTTTGATACTTTGGGTGCCAAAGCCGTGGTAGTCGGCATTCCCCTTGGTGGTGCGAGGCAAGCCGCGTTTGTCAAAGTCCAGATCGGCAACGCAGTAGTTTTCGATGCGCACCGCATACACCGCGCCGTTGCGCTGGGACGAGAGGCGTATAAAGCGACAGTCCTCCTCCACTCCCAACAGATACTCTACGGCGTTGTCGATGGCATTGCCAAAGAAACTATTGATATCGGCTACGCTCATAAACCCCAGCGCTTCGCCCTCTATCATAGCGGTGATTTGTATATGGTTGACGTCGCACAACAGCGATTTTTCGGTGAGTAGCACGTCCAAGGCCTCGTTGCCCGTGCGTATGTGCGCGTCGTATATAGAGATGGTGCGTTGCACCTCTTCGACAAAGGATTCGTCCATATTGCGCCCGGCCAAAAGGGTGCGCACCTGGTGTTTGAGGTCGTGGCACTTGAGGTTGATGAGCTGCATATTTTGCTGTTGCGTCTCCATCTGACGGCGAAAACCCTCGTGCGACTGCCGCTCGGCCTCTTTTTCCTGCGTGCTTTTGACCCATTCCAACGAAAACCGCTGTACGAACAACACGAACACGCCGAACACGCCCAAAAAAGCATTGAATACCACGGGTATGGTGTTGAGTTCGCTTCCGTTGAAGTCGTTGTTGAAAACGTTGGTGCCCTGTATGCCCACGAAGACGTAAGAAAAAATAACGAAAAGGCCTACCATCGCCCGGCTGCCCGTTCTATCGAAGGATTTGATAGCGCCGGCAAACGGCCGCGCAAAGACAAAGAATACGATGGCCATCACCAAGAGGTGGAATGCGTAATAGAGCACGAAACTCCATACGTTGTAGCCCGTAAACATGGAATAAAAGGGGGATCGAAACCCCAACAAAGCGATGGTTGCCTCGTAAAAGCCGGAGGCCGCCATCCTTGCGGCGGCTGCCGCGACGCTGGCAAACAATATGACGACGGGGCTTTCTTTGAAAAACAGAAAGAACAGTCCGGTGCCGGCGGCAAAAAAGAGTAAATTGGCAACGACGCGCAATATTTCTACGTTTTGCAACGTAAATTCAAACCCCGCTACGTGCGCCCGATACACCCAAAAGGCCGAGACGGTGGCAAAACCGCCCAACGCCAACAGCCCCAACATCACGCGCAAAACGATGTGCTTGCGCCGACGGAAAGAATAGGCGAACATGGCCTCGTACACCACGATGCCCAACGCCGTAGATAAGTGCATGGCAAGATAGAAATCCAAATAGGCGCGCATACTATCTCCTGTTGACGAAGGCAAGCAATGCCTCCAAAAAGGCGGCTTTTTTGCCGCGCGAGAGGGGCAAGCACGCCCCGCCCACGTAGACGTCGACGCCATCGACGCGAGTTACGTGCCCCAAATTGACCAAATAGGCCGACGACGAACGTACAAAGCGATCGGCAGGCAAGCGTTTCTCTTCCTCGGCAAGGCTGCCCCAAAAGCGAAACTCGCCGCCCAAAGTGTGGTAGACGACATAGTGCTGCTCCACTTCTACATAGAAAACGTCGGCGAGCGACACCTTGACGGTGCCTTCGGCCGTTTGCAACGCGACGGTATCGGCGCCGCGCTTCGAAAGGTTTTTGCGCACACGATCCATCATAGAAGCAAAGGCGGGCCAAACCACGGGCTTGACCAAAAAATCCAGCGCCTCTACCTCATACCCTTTGAGGGCAAATTGTTTGAGGTCGGTGATAAACACCAAGGGGACGTAAGGGTCTATTTGGCGCAAGCGTTTGGCCGTTTCCATCCCGTCCAAAACGGGCATTTCGATGTCCATAAACACCACGTCGAAGCCTTGGCGGTACTTATCCAAAAATGCCAATCCATTGGGGAAGTGCTTATATTCGATGGCTAAATCGCGCTCTTTCTGATAGCGCTCTATGTGCGCCATCAGAATGCGTGCTTGCTCGTCTTTGTCTTCGCAAATGGCAATGCGCATAGGCTCTCCTTTGTAAAAACGGATATATTAATATTATTATAACTATTTGCATCGTAACTGTCAATGTGATACGTACAACTGTCACATCGCCGAATGAGAAATAGCCGTGGGCAAAAACAGTCGGGTATAGACAGGGATGAGATGCCTCTATCGAAGCCCCGTGCCACTGTGGGCAACCGGTACAAGATTTTGTCGCCTGTGACGAAGATTCCGTCCCTTCGCTGCCGCGTGCGGCCTCACCAATCAAAAGATAAAGATGGTTTTGCCCTTTCTATCCGTTTTTCCCGAGTCGTTTGCTCCTATACGGTTTTTTGAAAACACTTTTTGTGGCTATAACACAAAATTTCTTTACATAATCCTTTTCAACTACTATAACAATTTGCAAGTAAGTTGCAAATTGGGGTGGAAGGGTCATGCAGAATTACAATACACAACAAAGACAAATATTTCTTGATTTTTTTGCCCGACATACAAATAACCCATCTTAACCTTATAAATGATTAGATCCTAGGTAAAAACAGCATATAATTGGCTGAAAAACGGTTCAAACTTGTGTGTACAGAGCCCGCCAGATGGGAATAATACGAACACCGAGAACAAATCGGAGTTCGTATTATTCTTTTCTAACGACTATTTCGGCGTTAGGATAGAAAGATGAATACTAAAGATAACGGTAATCCAGGCAAGCGATTGCTCGGATTTTTTCATATTATAAACCTTCTTCCCGTTGTTGTGATGGAGAATATTTTTTCAACAAAAATTGTAAACTAGTTTTCAAACAAAAATAATACCAAAATAATACCAAATTTTGGTATCGCTATTTTGAATACTAATCCAAAACCAAAAAGTAATACATTCAATTATCTCTACTTCGTGTTGGAGTCTATAGCGGCTTGAACGAAGCCCACGAACAGAGGATGCGGCTTGTTGGGGCGGGATTTGAACTCGGGATGGAATTGTACGCCCACGTAGAAGGGGCGGTCGGACAGTTCCACGGTCTCCACGATGTGTTTGTCGGGAGAAGTGCCGCTGACGGTCAGACCCGCCTGCTCCAACGCCTCTTTGAAATCGTTGTTGAATTCGTATCTATGACGATGGCGTTCTTTGATGAGCGACTCTTTGTAACAGCGGGCGAGCGTCGTGCCCTCTTTGACTTGGCACGGATAGGCGCCCAACCGCATGGTGCCGCCCTTGATAACGCCCTGCTGGTCGGGCATAAGGTCGATGACCAAATGGGCGCTGTGCTCGTCGAACTCGCGGCTGTTGGCGTCCGCGTAGCCCAAGACGTGGCGGGCGTATTCGATGACGGCTATCTGCATACCGAGGCAAATTCCGAAATAGGGCAAGCCGTTTTCACGGGCGTAGCGACACGCCGAAATCATGCCCTCGATGCCGCGATTGCCGAAGCCGCCGGGTACCAAAACCCCTTTGCAATCCGCCAACACGGCGGCCACGTTGGTTTCGGTGAGTTTGTCGCTGTCTATCCACTTGATCTTGACCTTCTTGCCGCACACGAAACTCGCGTGATTCAAGGCCTCCACGATGGACAAGTAGGAATCGTGCAGCTGCACGTACTTGCCCACCAAGGCGATCTGCACTTCGCCCTTTCTCGCGTGAACGGAGTCCACCATATCCTGCCAATCGGACAGATTGGCCTTGGGAAGCGAAATGCCCAACTCGCGGCAGACCACCTCGTCCATGCCCTCGTTGTGGAGCATGATGGGCACCTCGTAGAGGCAGTCCAAAGTGGTGTTGGAGATGACGCAGTCCTCGGCTACGTTGCAGAACATGGATATCTTGCGCCGAATGTCCTTGCCCACGTCGCTGTCCGAACGGGTGACGATGATATCGGGGTGAATACCCATCGCCTGCAACTCTTTGACCGAGTGCTGGGTGGGCTTGGATTTGTATTCGTCCGAGCCCGAAATGTAGGGCACCAAACAGACGTGAATGAACAGGCAGTTGCGCCTGCCTACTTCCAACGAAAATTGACGAATGGCCTCGAGGAAGGGCTGGCTCTCTATGTCGCCGATGGTGCCGCCTATCTCGGTGATGACCACGTCGGCCTCGGTGACTTCGGCGTTTTTGCGAATGAACGCCTTGATCTCGTTGGTGACGTGGGGAATGATCTGCACGGTCTCGCCGAGGTACTCCCCGCGGCGCTCCTTGTTGAGCACCGTCCAATACACCTTGCCCGAAGTGAGGTTGCTGTACTTGGTGAGGTCTTCGTCGATAAACCGCTCGTAGTGCCCGAGGTCGAGGTCGGTCTCGGCGCCGTCCTCGGTGACGTACACTTCGCCGTGCTGGTAGGGGCTCATCGTGCCCGGATCTACGTTCATATAGGGGTCGAGTTTTTGCGAGGCGACTTTCAGCCCGCGTTGTTTCAGCAATCTGCCCAAAGACGCCGCGACGATGCCTTTGCCCAATCCGGACACCACGCCGCCCGTCACGAAGATGTATTTCGTCATTATTTTAGCCATACTCTCACCTCGTTCGTTTTTCTTATTTTACGACTTTTCGTCGCCCTTGTCACGCTATTTGCCGCTGTCTCCGTAATTTGACAAAACCCTTGCCGACGGATCGGTCACGTCGCACCCCGCCCACGCCTTGTTGGGCATCCAGAAGTCCGCTATCATCTGCGCTTGATTGGGATAAAACCGCTCGAACAGTTCGCGATACAAAAGGGACTCCTTGGTAAACGGCGTGCAATGCGCGTACGCCTGCCGCTTGGCTTCGTACTCCTCGTCGGTGTAGAGACCGTCGGCGTACGCTTTGAGATAGTCCACCATGCTGTGCCCCACCGCGTCCGAAAACGCCGCTTTTTCGCGATAGAGAATGTCCTCGGGCAGGTAATCGCCCTCGAAGGCGCGGCGCAACAGATACTTGCCTTTGCCGTACACGTTTATCTTTTTGGCGGGATCTATCGCCAGCACGTAGCGCACGAACTCCAAATCGCCGAAGGGCACCCGCGCCTCCAACGAGTTGACGGATATGCAACGGTCGGCGCGCAACACGTCGTACATATGCAGTTCGCGCACGCGCTTCTCGCTCTCCGTTTGAAAAGCCGCCGCGTCGGGCGCAAAGTCGGTATATTTGTAGCCGAACAGTTCGTCGGATATTTCGCCCGTCAAAAGTACGCGGATATCCGTCCGTTCGTGAATGGCCTTGCACAACAGGTACATACCCATGCTGGCTCGAATGGTGGTGATGTCGAAGGTGCCCAAAAGGCGCACGACCGTGGGCAGCGCCTCTATGACTTCCTCTTTGGTCATATACACCTCGGTATGGTCGCTGCCGATATAGTCGGCCACCTCGCGGGCGTACTTCAAATCGATGGCGTCCCCCACCATGCCGATGGCGAAAGTCTTGATGGGGCGGTCGCTTTTCTTTTGGGCGATGGCGCACACTAACGAGGAATCCAACCCGCCCGAGAGTAGAAAGCCCACCTTGGCGTCGGCGACGAGGCGCTTCTCCACGCCCGCCACCAATTTGTCGTGAATGTTGCGGCACACCGCGTCCAAATCGTCCTCGATCACCCCTTCGGCGTGCGATATATTGCTGTATCGCACGAATTTGCCGCCCTTGTAATAGCAACCGGGGGGGAAAGGCATGATCGTCGACGCCAAACCCACGAGGTTTTTGGCCTCGCTGGCAAAGACGACGTTGCCGTCCGCATCGTAGCCGTAGTACAGGGGGCGAATGCCGATGGGGTCCCGCGCCGCGACGAAGGAACGAGTCTTGCCGTCGTACAAAACCAACGCAAATTCGGCGTCCAGCATATCGAACATGGCCACGCCGTATTCGTGCCAAAGGGGCAGGATTATCTCGCAATCGCTGTCGCTCACGAAGGTGTATCCCTTGTCCATAAGCATCTGCTTCTGCGCGGCGAAGCCGTACAATTCGCCGTTGCACACGACGTAGTCGCCCCGTAGCGCGAAGGGTTGCATTCCCTCGTCGTGCAGGCCCATGATGGCGAGCCGATGGAAGCCCATCAACCCGTACCCCGTATCCACGACGCGGGTGTCGTCGGGGCCGCGGGACTTGGTAGCGGCGAAGGCTTTGTCGAAAGTGTTGCGGTCTATCTTGTTGCCGCTATATACCATTATTCCACACATATCGTTCTCCTCAAAACAAGGTCGGGCAAACGAAGTTTGCCCGCAAATCCTCGTATTTCTATTATTCTACGTCTTGCAACGCGTCGTAGCCCTCTTCGCCCGTGCGCACCTTGACCACGTTCTCCACGTCGTAGACGAATATCTTGCCGTCCCCTATGTGCCCCGTGTACAGTACCTTTTTCGCCGTCTCGATGACGTCGCGGACGGGGATCTTGCTGACCACGATATCCACCTGCACCTTGGGCAAGAGGTTGGTCTCCACGGCGACGCCGCGGTAGTATTCGGGTTTGCCCAACTGCTGACCGTAGCCCATCACGTGCGACACGGTCATGCCCGTTATGCCCAATTTGCTCATAGCGTCCTTCAAGGCGTACAGCCGCTCCTCTTTGAAGATGATCTCCACCTTGGTGAACTTGGGCACGGCGAGAGGTTTGTCGACGGGGGCGGGCGCGGGCGCTTCGGCAAGCGCGGAACTTGCCGCCATGGGCACGACCCGCACGGGAATGGCCTCGGCGGGCGGGGTATCGCCCGACACCACGACGGTGCCGTCCTCGATATAATCGGCGTAGGCTTTGGGCGCCAAGGCAAAGTCGGCATAGGCCGACGGCAGACCGTGTTCGGTACTGTCCAAGCCCTTTATCTCTTCCTCACGCGAGACGCGCAAGCCCACGGTCTTTTTGATGAGAAGGAAGGTGCCGATCATAAATGCCGTCGTATAGGCTGCCACCGCCAAGATGCCCAAACATTGCACGCCCAACTGCCGCCATTCGCCCGTATAGAATAGCCCGTGCAGTCCTGCGGGGGCGTCGGGGTTGGCCAAAAGCCCCACGGCGAACGTGCCCCAAATGCCGTTGGCCATATGCACGCCCACGGCGCCTACGGGGTCGTCGATATGCAATTTGAGGTCCAACATCTCTACGACCACTACGACCAAGATGCCCGATACCACGCCCACGACGGTGGCGCCGATGGCGTCCAGGGCGTTGCAACCCGCGGTGATGCCCACCAAGCCCGCCAAACACGCGTTGATGCACATGGACACGTCGGGTTTGCCGTTTTTGATCCAAGTGAATATCATCGTCACCACGGTAGCCACCGCAGGAGCGATGGTGGTGTTGAGGAAGATGGTGGCGAGCTCGGACGAGGACGTGGCGGCCGCGCCGTTGAAGCCGTACCAACCGAACCACAAGATGAACGCGCCCAACGCGCCCAAGGGAATGGAATGGCCGGGAATGGCGTTGACCTTGGTGACTTTGCCGTCCTTATCCCTGACGTACTTGCCGATACGAGGCCCCAGAATAATGGCGCCGATCAAAGCCGCGATGCCGCCCACCATGTGAATGGCGGTAGAGCCCGCGAAATCGTGGAAGCCCAACCGAGCAAGCCAGCCGCCGCCCCAGATCCAATGCGCCTCGATGGGATAGATGAGGAGGGAAATAACGGCCGAATAGATGCAGTAGGACGAGAACTTGGTGCGCTCGGCCATAGAGCCGGACACGATGGTGGCGGCGGTGGCGCAAAAGACCAAGTTGAACACGAAGACGCTCGCGCCCGCAAAGCCGTCGGCGGGGCTTTGAATGAAGGCGGCGAACTTGGCGAAAAGGTCCATATTGGGAATGCCCACCAAGCCGGCCAAGGCGTCCTCGCCCATCATCAAGCCGAAGCCCAACACCATGAATACCACGGTGCCAATGCAGAAGTCCATCAGGTTCTTCATGATGATGTTGCCGGCGTTTTTGCTACGCGTAAAGCCGGTCTCGACCATTGCGAAGCCCGCCTGCATAAAGAAGACCAAGGCGGCGCCGATCAAATACCAATATTCGATAGTCATACTCTTACCTCTCCAAAGGGTATCGAATACCCCCTATACGTTGCCCCCTATCTCACGCCAAACATCAAATCGCAGTAGCTGGGATAGGGCCACTCTTTCTCGGCGACCATGGTCTCCGCCTCGTCCACCGCGGCGCGCAAAGACGCCATCTTGGGCAGTACCTTGTCGCGCACGGCGTAACTGACGTCCACGATGCCCGTGTCTACGAAACCGACGGACAGCACGGCTTGCTCAAGCCCCTCGCACTCCCGAAGGATCTGCTCGGACAGCGCGGACAACTTCTCCACCACGTCCTCTTCGTACGCGGTGCTGATGGCCGCTCCCAAGGCCTTTTTGGCCAGCGCGGTGGCGGCCACCGAGCCAACGTACTTGGACACGGCGGGCAATATCTCTTTGCGCACCATATCGCTCATGGTATTGGCCTCGATGGTGACCGTCTTGACGTAGTTGTCCAACATAATGTCGCAACGCGACTCCAATTCCTTTTGGGTGAACACCTTGTGCCCCAACAGCATATCCGCGTTCTTCTTGTCCAAAAGATGGGGCATACAGTCGGGCGTGGTGCGGTAGTTCAAAAGGCCGCGCCGTTCGGCCTCGGCGATCCAACTGTCGTCGTAGCCGTTGCCGTTGAAGAGAATGCGCTTGTGATCGTGAATGGTCTTCTTGATCATTTCGTGCAACGCCGACTCGAAGTCCTCAGCGCCCTCCAATTTGTCCGCGTAAATGCGCAAGGACTCGGCCACCGCGCTGTTCAGCATAATGTTGACGCACGAGATACTGTTGCTGGAACCGAGCATGCGAAACTCGAATTTGTTGCCCGTAAAGGCGAAGGGCGAGGTGCGGTTTCTGTCCGTGGTGTCGCGCGGGAACTTGGGCAGCACGTCCACGCCCAACTTGAGCGTGGTCTTTTTGGTGCCCGCGTAGGGCACGTCCTTCTCGATGGCCTCCAATATGGCGGTCAATTCGTCGCCCAAGAAGATGCTGACTACGGCGGGAGGCGCTTCGTTGGCGCCCAAGCGGTGGTCGTTGCCCGCGGTGGCTACCGAGATACGCAGTAGGTCTTGGTAGTCGTCCACCGCCTTGATGACCGCGCACAAGAACAGCAGGAATTGCGCGTTTTCGTAGGGCGTTTCGCCGGGCGACAGCAGGTTGACGCCCGTGTCGGTGGCCATAGACCAGTTGTTGTGTTTGCCGCTGCCGTTGACGCCCGCGAAGGGTTTTTCGTGCAATAGGCACGCCAAATTGTGTTTGGTGGCCACGCGCTGCATGATCTCCATCGTCAGCTGGTTGTGGTCGGTGGCGATGTTGGTGGTGGTGTAGATGGGCGCCAACTCGTGCTGTGCGGGCGCGACCTCGTTGTGCTCGGTCTTGGCCAAAATGCCCAACTTCCACAATTCCTCGTTGAGTTCGGCCATAAAGGCGGCCACGCGGGGCTTGATGGCGCCGAAATAGTGGTCTTCCATCTCCTGCCCTTTGGGCGGTTTGGCACCGAACAGGGTGCGGCCGCAGCACACCAAATCCTTGCGCTTCTCGAACATGGCCTTGTCCACCAAGAAGTACTCCTGCTCGGGCCCTACCGAGGTGCGCACGCACTTGACGTCCTCGTTGCCGAAGAGTTTCAAGATGCGCATGGCCTGCTTGTTGAGGGCCGCCATCGAACGCAAAAGCGGCGTCTTTTTGTCCAACGCCTCGCCGCCGTACGAACAGAACGCGGTGGGAATGCACAAGGTCTTGCCCTTGATGAAAGCGTAACTCGTGGGGTCCCACGCGGTGTAGCCGCGGGCCTCGAAGGTGGCGCGTATGCCGCCCGAGGGGAAGCTCGAAGCGTCTGGCTCGCCCTGTATGAGTTCCTTGCCCGAAAACTCCATGATCACCCTGCCGTCGGGGGCGGGAGAGATGAAGCCGTCGTGCTTCTCGGCGGTGATGCCCGTAAGCGGCTGGAACCAATGCGTGAAATGGGTGGCACCCTTGGCGACCGCCCAATCCTTCATGGCCACCGCCACCGCGTTGGCGACCGAAGAGTCCAAAGGCGTGCCCTCGTCAATGGTCTTTTTGAGGGATTGATACACCTTGGCCGAGAGCATTCCTTTCATCACTCTGTCGTCGAATACCATGCTTCCAAACATTTCCGTTACCGATTCCATAATTCTTCTCCTTTTTGGCGTTTTGCGCCTTATTTTCTAAAAAAGAGGGCAATAGAGCCTTGCGGACTCCATTGCCCCATCCAATCCGGTGGCACGAGATACCCCGTCCATCGACAAAATACCTCGTGCGTTTGGCACCGCCTTGGCGATGCGTTTGCTATCAAAAGAAAAGGCGCCTTCGAGACCATTCTCAAAGACGCCGTTGCCTTTCTACATTCCCATCGTAGCACTTCGCAAAAGCCAAAGTCAAACGATTTTCGGGGGGATTTGAAATATTTTTTTATTTGTCCCGCACCCCCGTTTTTCGGTTGACTTGGGCTTTTGCGAAGTCGTAGAATAGAAATAGATATGAGCAAAGGCGTTCATTGTAGTTTTTCTACGGTGAGCGCCTTTTTTCGTTGAAAGAGGTGATGATATGCAAAAAGAAGGTCAAATACGCATTCCGTCGGGTTGCGCCATAGCCGCCGTCATTTCGCGGGAGGGACGGCGCACGTCGGGCGAGGCCATCATACGGAGTATGGTGCCTATGCACGACCGCTCCAACGGCTTGGGCGGCGGCTTTGCCGCCTACGGCATCTATCCCGACTACCGCGAGCAATACGCTTTGCACGTGTTTTTCGACGGCAAGGCCGCCAAGAGCGAATGCGAGGCGTACCTCAAAGACCGGTTCGAGGTGGTCAAAGCCGAGATTATTCCCACCGCCAAGATACCGGCCATTACGGACGAGCCCCTCATTTGGCGCTACTTCGTGTCCCCTCTGCAATCGGTCTTGCGCAGTATGCAGTTGGACGAAAAGGAGTACGTCGTGCGCGCGGTGACGCACGTCAATACCTATATCGCGGGCGCGTACGTGTTTTCGTCGGGCAAGAATATGGGCGCATTCAAGGCCGTGGGCTTCCCCGAGGACGTGGGACGCTTCTACCGCCTGGACGAATACGAGGCCTACAGTTGGACGGCGCACGGGCGCTATCCCACCAATACCCCCGGATGGTGGGGCGGCGCGCACCCCTTCGGTCTGTTGGACTATACCGTGGTGCACAACGGCGAAATATCTTCCTACGACGCCAACCGCCGCTTTATCGAGATGTTCGGGTACAAGTGCAACTTGCAAACGGACACCGAAGTCATTACCTACATAGCCGACTATCTCCTGCGCAGACAAGGGCTGACCTTGGAAGAGACGGCCTCGGTCATCGCCGCGCCTTTTTGGACGACCATCGCCAAGAAAGCGCCCGCCGAGCAAGCCAAGTTGACCTACCTGCGCACGGTGTTCCCCAGCCTGTTGGTCACGGGGCCTTTCTCCATCATATTGGGCTTCAACGGCGGGTTGATGGCCTTGAACGACCGCCTGAAACTGCGCTCGATGGTGGTGGGCGAAAAGGACGACAAGGTATATATCGCCAGCGAGGAAGCGGCCATACGAGCCATAGAGCCGAATGCGGAGCATATATGGGCGCCGATGGGCGGCGAGCCCGTCGTGGTGAAAGTAAAGGAGGGCGTGGAGATATGAGCGTAGAGTATATCAACCCCGAGTATGAAGTGGTGCGCAACCGCGAACGGTGCATAGCGTGCCGCGTGTGCGAGCGACAATGCGCCAACGAGGTGCACCGCTACGACGGCGATCTCAGACTGATGCTGTCGGACGAAAGCAAATGCGTCAACTGTCAGCGTTGCGTGTCCCTGTGCCCCACGCACGCTTTGAAAATAGTCAAAAGCGACTGCCGCCTCAGGGAAAACGCCAACTGGACGGACGGCACCATCAAGGAGATCTACAAGCAAGCCAATTCGGGCGGCGTGCTCCTTTCGTCCATGGGCAATCCCAATCCCCTGCCCGTCTATTGGGACAGAATACTCATCAACGCGTCGCAAGTGACCAACCCCTCTATCGATCCTCTGCGCGAGCCGATGGAGACCAAGGTGTTTTTGGGCAAAAAGCCCGCAACCGTTACGCGCGACGGAAAGGGCGACCTCGTAACCGACCTTTCGCCGCAAATCGAGCTGGCTATGCCCGTCATGTTTTCGGCGATGAGTTACGGCTCCATCAGTTACAACGCGCACAAGAGTTTGGCGCTGGCCGCCACCGAGTTGGGCATCTGCTACAACACGGGCGAGGGCGGTCTGCACGAGGACTTCTACCAATACGGCCCCCATACCGTCGTGCAGGTGGCGTCGGGGCGTTTCGGCGTGCACGAGGCCTATCTCAACGCGGGCGCCGCCATCGAAATCAAGATGGGACAGGGCGCCAAGCCGGGCATAGGCGGACACCTGCCCGGTACCAAAATCGTGGGGGACGTATCCCGCACGCGCATGATTCCCGAGGGTTCGGACGCCATCAGTCCCGCCCCTCATCACGACATCTACTCCATCGAGGACCTGCGGCAGTTGGTCTACTCGCTCAAAGAGGCCACCGCCTACACTAAGCCCGTCATCGTCAAGGTGGCGGCGGTGCACAATATCGCGGCCATTGCCTCGGGCATAGCCCGCAGCGGCGCGGATATCATTGCCATCGACGGCTTCCGCGGGGGCACGGGCGCGGCGCCTACGCGCATTCGGGACAACGTGGGCATACCCATCGAGTTGGCCTTGGCGGCGGTGGATAAACGCCTCAGAGACGAAGGCATACGCAACAACGTATCCTTGGTGGTGGGCGGCAGCATCCGCTCGGCCGCCGACGTGGTGAAGGCCGTGGCGTTGGGCGCGGACGCGTGCTATATCGCCACCGCCGCCTTGCTTGCGATGGGTTGCCATCTGTGCCGCACCTGTCAGACGGGCAAGTGCAACTGGGGCATCGCCACCCAAAACCCCGAGTTGGTCAAGCGCCTCAACCCCGAGATGGGTAGCAGACGACTCGTCAACCTCTTGACCGCGTGGCAACACGAGATCAAGGAACTGATGGGCGGTATGGGCATCAACTCCATCGAAGCGCTGCGGGGCAACCGCTTGATGCTGCGGGGCGTAGGCCTCAACGAAAAAGAATTGGAAATATTGGGCATTGCCCACGCGGGGGAATGATATGAAACGCGTTTACGTCAATGAAGAGTGGTGTTTGGGGTGCAGGCTGTGCGAATACAACTGCACTTGGGCCAATTCGGGCATAGCCGATATGGTCAAGGCGCTCAAAGATAAGCCGTTGACGCCCCGTATTCGGGTGGAGGAGGACGGCAAAATCACCTATGCCGTGTCGTGTAGACATTGCGAAAACCCTCTGTGCGTCAAAGGGTGCATAGCGGGGGCGTTGCACGTAGAAAACGGCGTGGTGATGATAGACCAAGAGAAATGCGTGGGGTGCTTTACCTGCGTATTGCTGTGCCCCTATGGCGCGGTGACGCCTGCGCCCGATGGCAAGGCGGCGATGAAGTGTCAACTGTGTCTGGATAACCAAGCGGGTGCGCCCGCTTGCGTCAAGGGGTGCCCCAACCGCGCCATCGTGTATGAGGAAAGATAGTATGAAACGATACGTAATAGTAGGCGGCGGTATCGCCTCGGCGGCTTGCGTCGAAGGCATCCGCTCGGTGGACAAGACAGGCGAGATCGTAATGGTGGCGGGCGAGGGCGTGCCCACGTATTGCCGCCCTCTTATCTCCTATTATTTGGAGGGCAAAACCACCCTCGACAAGATGAAGTACCGCCCCGACGACTTCTACGACAAGGCGGGGTGTCGATTGGTGTACGGTACGGCGGATAGGATAGACGCCGACCGACGGACGGTGTACGTCGGGGAAGAGGCGATACCCTACGACGAGTTGTGCCTCGCCACCGGCTCCACGCCCTTCGTGCCGCCCTTCGAGGGGATAGGGGACGTGCCCGTCCGCACGGGATTTATGACGCAAAAGGACGCTTTGTATATGGAAAGCGTGCTGACGCCCGACGCGCGCGTACTCATCGTGGGCGCGGGATTGATCGGCTTGAAATGCGCCGAGGGCATCGCTCACCGAGTGAAAGAAGTGACGGTGTGCGACCTCGCGGACAGGGTGCTGTCCAGTATTTTGGATAAGCCGTGCGCTACGCGTATGCAAAAGGTATTGGAAAGTCACGGCGTGAAGTTCTATCTCCAAAACAGCGTGGCGCGATTCGAGGGTAGCACGGCCGTATTGCAGGACGGCACGCGGATAGCGTTCGACGTGCTGGTGACGGCGGTGGGCGTGCGCGCCAACGTCGGGTTGGTCAAGGGCATCGCGGACGTAGATAGAGGCCTGTTGACCGACACGCACCAACGCACCACGGCCCCGCATATCTACGCGGCGGGAGACTGCGCGCAAGGCTACGACGCCTCGATAGAGGGGGCACGTGTGGTGGCAATTCTGCCCAACGCCTACCGGCAAGGCTATACGGCGGGCGTCAATATAGCGGGCGGCGACGCGGCGTTCGACAATGGTATGCCATTAAACGCCATCGGGTTTTTCGGCTACCACGCGCTGACGGCGGGCGCCTATCGCGGGGAGACGTTCGAGGTGGTCACCGATACTTCCGTCAAGCGTTTGTTCGTGGAGAACGGGCGCTTGGTGGGCTTTATGCTGTTGGGCGACGTCGCCCGCGCGGGCATCTTGACGGCCATGGTGCGTGACCGCACCCCCTTGGGAGAAGATATAGCGGGTATAATAAATAATGAACCAACTTTGGTCGGTTTGGGCGCCGCGAAACGCAAAGAAATATTGGGAGGTGTGGTATAATGAGAATAGACGCGACGGATATGACCTTTGACGTCCTCAACGAGACCGTTCGACAATGCGCCGACCACGAGGTGGAAATCACCGGCGCGTTGGGACAGCGTTTCGTCGCCGCGGGCGCGGGCGAACGGCATATCGCCATCCACGGCACGCCCGGCAACGCCTTGGCCGCCTACCTCAACGGCGCCGAAGTCGAAGTGTTCGGCAACGCGCAGGACGCGGTGGGCGATACGATGAACGACGGCAAAGTGGTGGTGCACGGCAATATAGGCGACGCGGCGGGCTACGCGATGCGCGGCGGCAGTATCTACGTCAAAGGCAACGCGGGCTATCGCGCGGGCATCCACATGAAGGCCTATCGGGACAAAGTGCCCCACCTCGTCGTGGGCGGCGTGACGGGCAGTTTTTTGGGCGAGTACCAAGCGGGCGGCGTCATCGTGGTATTGGGCCTCGATAGCGACAAGCCCATCGTCGGCAATTTCCCTTGTACGGGTATGCACGGGGGCAAGATGCTGCTCCGCTCCGACCTTGGGGGCATATCCTTGCCGATGGGCGTTCACGCTGAACGAATCGAGGCGCGGGATAGCGAGTTCGCGCCCTGCATTCGGGAATACTGCCGCCTGTTCGACGTGGACGAAGACGCGGTATTCGAGGGCGCGTTTACCCTCGTAACGCCCGATACCAACAATCCGTACAAGCAAATGTACGTGCAAAATTGATTACTATGGGGAGCCCGTTGCTTCCAAAGAGGTGGATATGAGTTATACCCAACAAGAAGTGATGCAATTCATCGAAGAAGAAGACGTCAAGTTCATTCGATTGACCTTTTGCGACGTCTTTGGCAAACTGAAAAACGTGTCCGTCATGAACAGCGAAATCGCGCGTGCCTTCGACGAGGGCATCGCCATCGACGCGTCGGCCATCGCGGGATTCGGCGACGAGGCGCGTTCCGACTTGTTTTTGCACCCCGACCCCGATACGCTGGCTATTTTGCCGTGGCGCCCCGACCAAGGGCGCGTGGTGCGTATGTACTGCAATATCACCTATCCCGACGGCACCCCGTTCGAGGCGGACGGCAGACGGCTTTTGCAAGAGGCGGTGGCCGAGGCCAAAGCCGCGGGCTATACCTTCCGCTTCGGGCCCGAAATCGAGTTTTATCTGTTCAAATTGGACGCCGAGGGCAATATGACGGATACGCCCTACGACAGAGCGGGCTATATGGACCTGGCGCCCGAGGATAAGGGAGAGAATATTCGCCGCGCGATTTGCCTCACCCTCGAGCAGATGGGCGTCTATCCCGAGAGTTCGCATCACGAGGAAGGCCCCGGGCAAAACGAGATCGATTTTCGCTACGCCGAACCCCTCGCCGCCGCCGACAATGCCAAGACGTTCACGTCCGTGGTGGGCGCTATCTGCCATCGCAACGGCATCGGCGTCAGTTTCGCCCCCAAACCCATCGACGGCGCACCGGGCAACGGTATGCATATCAATTTGTCCGTAGTAGACGGCGACGGCAACCCCGTGACCGACGCGGCCGTGGCGGGCATTCTCAAACACATTCGCGCGCTGACGGTTTTCCTCAACCCCACCGAAGATTCGTATCTCCGCCTGGGCGGGCACAAAGCGCCACTCTTCGTGTCCTGGTCGCCCGAAAACAGGTCGCAACTCGTGCGCATTCCCGCCGCCAAGGGGCAATATCGGCGGGCCGAATTGCGCTCCCCCGATCCCACGGCCAACCCCTACGTGGCATTCGCTCTGTTGATATACGCCGCCTTGGACGGCATTCGGCACAACGTCAAATTGCCCAAGCCGTGCACGGTCAACCTGTATACCGCGCCCCAAACGGTAACGAATAAATACCCCACGTTGCCCACCGATTTGCGCCAAGCCCGCGAAACGGCCGCCAAGAGCGCCTTCGTCAAGCGGGTTTTGCCCAAGATGATTCTCGACGCCTATCTCAACAAGGATTGACGATATGGACTCCACCGTACGCACCTACCGCATATTGGTCGTAACGGCTGTCGCCAAGTTTTGCGAACAGTTGACGCCCCTTTTGCCCGAATCCGCTTCTTTTGCGGTCGATTCGGCGGCGAGCGTCAACGAAGCGCAGCGCAAGGCGGCCGAACGCGCCTACGACCTCGTGATCGTCAACACGCCGCTGCCGGACGACTTCGGCGTGCGGTTTGCCATTGACGTATCCACTCGCAGTAGTACGGTCACGATGCTCCTCGTCCATACCGACTTCTACGACGCCGTGTACGGCAACGTATTCGAGTATGGCGTATTCGTGCTTCGTCGTCCCACCGCGCCCGCTTTGGTGCGGCAGGCGTTCGATTGGCTATTGGCCACCCGCGAGCGGTTGCGCTCGCTCGAAAAGAAATCCGTGTCGCTACAGGACAAAATGGATGAGATCCGCTTGGTCAACCGCGCCAAGTGGGCGCTTATCTCGCACCTCAATATGACCGAGGACGCCGCCCACCACTACATTGAAAAGCAGGCGATGAACCGTTGCGTCTCCCGCCGCACCGTTGCCGAGGACGTTCTGCGCACCTATAAAGACTAACGTAGCATACCGATTGTTTTTGCTTGAACCTTTTTTATATGAAAAATGCTGAAATACTACCCAAAATTGGTCTCGCGCTTTGTTAGATTAGTTGTCAGACTTTTTGCCAAGTATAGATAGTATACAGATGATTGTTGCGATGCTAAGTAGACTTGAATTATGCGAATTCTTGTATAAATCGGTCAGCAATTTGTGTGCAGCATAATAATTTTCAAACAAAAATAATACCACAAATAATACTCATTCATATTTACCGTCGGTTTTAATTCGAGAACTAAATCAATACAAGCGATGCAATTTTATAGCGAGTTTTTTTAAAAAAATCATCAAACCTCTTGACAAATTAAATCGCACGCGATATAATAAGTTTGAAAATATCGCACGCGATATAATTCGGAGGTAAAAAATGGTCGATAAATACGTTCCTCTCAGACTAAAAAACCAGCTATGCTTCCCGCTTTACGCGGTTTCGAACATTATAACAAGGAAGTATAAGCCGCTGCTCGACGAACTCGATCTGACCTATACGCAATACATCGTTATGATGGTTCTTTGGGAAGAAAAGCAGGTGAATGAAAAGCTTCTCTGCGAAACGTTGTGCCTTAAGTCGAACACGGTCGCTCCGCTTTTGAAGAAGCTTGAGGATAAAGGATTTATTAAAAAGGAAAAAGACAAAGACGACGAGCGCAATCTCGTGATCACGCTGACGAAAGCCGGCGAAAAGCTGCAGGATAAAGCGCTCTGCGTGCCGGAAGCCATCTCAAAGGAGTTTCACCTGGCACCCGACGAAGCGGCGACGCTTTACGCAACGTTATACAAGATACTCGATGAAGAGAGAGCCAAAGACAAATGCGCAAAAAACCGAAAATAAATTACGCATAATAATAATTTTTAATTATTGGAGGAGGAAGAAAAAATGAACATCTATGATTACACCGTAAAAGCGAGAAAAGGAGCAACTCTCAGAATGGAGGACCTCAAAGGGAAAGTCCTGCTTATCGTAAACACAGCCACCGGATGCGGCTTTACCCCGCAGTATAAAGCGCTTGAAGCACTTTATGAGAAGTATCACGACAAAGGTCTTGAGATCCTTGACTTCCCGTGCAACCAGTTCGGACATCAGGCGCCGGGAGATGAAGGCGAGATCCATGAATTCTGCACGGCGAAGTATAAAACTCAGTTCGATCAGCTCGCCAAGGTCGACGTGAACGGCGAAAACGAGGAACCGCTGTTTACCTTCCTTAAAGAACAGGCGCCCGACGAAGAAGTCAAGGGCATGAAGAACAAGATCATTATGAACAAGATCGCAAAAATCAGCGAAACGTATCGTAAACCGGCTGATATCAAGTGGAATTTTACGAAATTCCTTGTTGACCGCAACGGCAACGTGGTAAAGCGTTACGATCCCACCAGCAATCCCGCGGATTTTGACGCGGAGATAGCGGCGCTTATTTAAATGCATATTTTCAACCGAAGGAGGAAATAAAACAATGGCAGTTATTGAAGTAACAAAAGATAATTTCGAAAAAGAAGTTCTTAAATCGGAAATCCCTGTGCTCGTTGATTTCAACGCGAGCTGGTGCGGTCCCTGCAAATCAATGAGACCAATGCTTGACGAACTTGCGAATAACAACACAAAATACAAAATCGTTTCTGTCGATATCGATGAAGAGGATGAACTTGTCGAAGAATATGAAGTGGCATCCATTCCATGCCTGGTCGTATTCAAAGACGGTGTGGAAACAAACAGGAACGTCGGGCTGATCCCGAAGGATTCCATAGCTGCGCTGATGGAGGATTGAACGATGTATGATATAATAATCATCGGTGCGGGACCTGCCGGAATGACCGCTGCCATTTACGCAAGGCGCGCCGCAAAATCAGTCTTGGTTCTTGAAGCGGTGAACTACGGCGGACAGATCCTTAACACCCCGGATATTGAAAATTATCCGGCTGAGGCGCATATCTCCGGATACGATTTTTCCACCAAGTTATATGAACAGGCAAAGGAGCTCGGCGCGGAATTTATTTTTGAAAAGGCGGTCGACATAAAGAGCGAAAACGGCACGAAAGTAGTGGTGACGGCGAAAAACAGCTATGAAGCCGAAACCGTTATCATTGCCACGGGTTCCGCAAGCCGAAAACTCGGTCTGGAAGATGAAGAAAGACTCGTCGGTAAAGGCGTATCATACTGCGCGACGTGCGACGGGAACTTTTACAGAAAAAAGGTCGTTGCGGTAGTGGGAGGAGGCAATACGGCATTGGAGGACGCTCTCTACCTCTCGGATATCGCCGAAAAGGTATATCTTATCCACCGCAGGGACAGCTTCCGCGGTGAAGAAGCGAACGTCAGCCGTCTGACCGCAAGGGAAAACGTGGAATTCATCTACAACTCCAACGTGACGAAACTGATCTCCGATAAGCGTCTCCGTGCGATCGAGGTCACAAACAATCTCGATGGCTCTGTCAGAACGGTGGAGCTTAACGGGCTGTTTGTCGCGGTAGGACGCATCCCCGAGAACCGGAATTTCGCCAATCTCGTAAAGCTTGACGACGCCGGATACGTGGAAGCGGGCGAAGACTGCCATACAAGCTGCGATGGTATTTTCGTCGCGGGCGACAACCGCACAAAGACGCTGCGTCAGCTTGTGACCGCCGCGGCGGACGGCGCGATGGCTGCGACAGAGGCGGTAAAGTATATCAACAATATTTGAGGTCGCCTGGATAAAAAATAAGGAGGGCTCATAAAATGAGTGTTTATGATTTTACTGTAACGGACAACAAGGGAAACAACGTTTCATTGAAGGAATACGAAGGAAAAGTCCTGCTGATCGTCAATACGGCGACAAGGTGCGGTCTGACGCCGCAGTACGAAGGGCTTGAAGCTCTTTACGAAAAATACCGCGATCAAGGCTTTGAGATCCTTGATTTTCCCTGCAATCAGTTTGCGTTTCAGGCGCCGGGTAATGCTGAAAAGATCGATTCGTTCTGTAAGCTCAAATACGATACAAAATTCCCGCGTTTCGCAAAAATCAAGGTCAACGGATCCGACGCCGATCCGCTCTACGTTTATCTTAAAGAACAGAAACCCGGAAAGATCGGGTGGAATTTTGCTAAATTCCTGATCGACCGCAAAGGAAACGTGGTCGAACGTTTCGCGCCGACAGATAAGCCGAAAACGCTTGAAGCGGCGATCGAGGCGGAGCTTGCAAAGTGATCTATGCTGCTATTTGAACCGTTTTCTGAGACGTTGCTCGTCAAGATACTTCCGTATATCAGGAAAAACCGTTCGCTTTGCAGCGAGTTTTCCGCGGGATATCTGTATATGTGGAACAAGGATACGGACGTTAGATTCTGTCTGTGGAACGATACTCTGTCGATAAGCGAAACCATCGGGGAACAAATCGCTTTCAGTTACCCGATCGGTGCGGATCCCGAAGGGATGATCGACGAGCTGAAAGAGTATGCGTATCAAAACCGATTGCCGCTTCGTTTCTTTGCCGCGGATGAAGATATCCTGGAAAAGATACGCGGGGACGAACGTCTTGCGGACGCCATGTGGGCATACGAAAGGCGCTGGAGCGACTATATTTACAGCGCCGAAGACGCGATGACGTTCAAAGGAAAGAAATTCAGCGGGCAGAGGAATCATATAAACCGATTCAAAAAGCTATACGGAGAACCGCATATCCGTTTTTTGACGGAGGACGACCGCGGGATCGCGGCGGAGTTTCTTGAGACGTATGCGAAAGAGCACCGCGACTGGCGCGCGCTTGAAAAACGCGAGTTCGAACAAACGAAAAAACTCTTTGACGTCTGCGGCGCGCTCGGACTTTATGCCGCGGGGCTATTCGTCGATGATGAGCTCGCGGCATTCAGTATCGGAGAGATTTCGGGCGATATGCTGCTGATCCATACGGAAAAGGCGCTGAGAAAATACGAGGGAGCGTATCCGACTATGTATTCTGGATTCGTCCGTCTGATCAGCGGCACGGCTGACCGGATGCCGAAATATGTCAACCGTGAAGACGATTCCGGCGACGAGGGGCTTCGCACTTCCAAAATGCAGTATCATCCGACGGCGTTGGTCCACAAATACCTCGTTCACGTCGGCACTCCGGCTGCTAAAGTTACTCACGGAACGGTGCTGACGGCAAATGATATGGTTCTGACGGAAATCCGAGAAAGCGACAAGCAGGCATATCTGGCTTTGAATACGGACGAGGAAAACAACCGTTTTTGGGGGTATGATTACCGCGATGATACGAGCGTCGACGGGGCTTTGACCGAGGATACTTTTTACGAGTCCTTGCTATACGATATGAGGGCGGGCGACTCGGTTAATTTCGCCGTCCGGCAGATCGAAGACGGGCCGATGATCGGAGAAACGATCCTGTGGAACTTCACCTCCGAGGGTCTTGCCGAGGTCGGGTGCCGGATATTCCCCGCCTATCAAGGCAGGGGATACGGAAGACGCGCGTTCGGGCTGACGGCGGATTATGCGGAGCGCACGATGAACGTCCGTGTCACGGCGCGATGCTTTAGCGAAAACATCAGGTCGCGCCGCATGATCACGGCAAACGGATTCGTCCCCGTCAGGCGGGACGATACATATGAATATTTTGAACGCAGAGAAGAGACGAGCCATTAAAAAAGGAGAAACTGAAATGAAAATATCGGAAGTTATCGAAAAAAGACGGAGTGTTCGCACGTTTGACGGAACGAAACTGCGCGAGGAAGACGCTCAGGCAATTATGGAATGTGCAAAGAACGTCGAAAATCCATATGCCATACCGATCACGTGGAAGATGCTCGACGCCGGCAAGTACGGGTTATCAAGTCCCGTGATCGTCGGAGCCGACACCTATGTGGCGGGGAAAATGCGTCGCGTTCCGCACGCGGAGGAAGCGTTCGGATACTCTTTCGAAAAGATCGTTATTTTCGCGGAATCAATAGGCGTAGGCACGACGTGGATCGCGGGGACGATGAACAGGAACGCATTTGAACGCGCTCTTGCCGTTGATCCCGGTGAGGTCATGCCGTGCGTCAGCCCGATCGGATACCCGGCGAAAAAGATGTCGCTGAGGGAAACGATGATGAGAAAAGGCATCAAAGCGGACAGCAGATCGGATTTTGAAGAGCTGTTCTTCGACGGCGACTTTGAAACTCCGCTGACCGAAGAAAAAGCGGGAGCTTTGAAAGACGCTCTCATAGCGGTGCGGCTCGCGCCCTCCGCGGTCAACAAGCAGCCGTGGCGCGTCGTCGTGCAAGGCGATAAAGTGCATTTTTACGAAAAGCGGAGCAACGGATACGTTTCCGGCGACGACTGGGATATTCAGAAAATAGATATGGGCATCGCGCTTTGCCATTTTGAGCTTATCGCAAAGGAGCGCGGACTTGACGTAACGTTTGAGATTGCGGAACCGGAACTGCGCCCCGGCGACGATACGCATTACATTGCGTCTTACGTCCTTAAATGAGAAGATCGCTTTCGTCTGAATGATATAGGAGAAAAGCCAAATGAAAACGGCAGTAAGGTATTATTCAAAACTCGGAAACACAAAAAGGATCGCCGAAGCGATCGCGGAAGGCGCGGGCGTGAAAGCGGTGTCGGTAACGGAAGAGCCCGATCTCGCGGAGTATGTCGACGTCCTCTTTCTCGGCGGCGCGCCATACGCCAATATCATGGCGCCGGAACTCCGCGCCTATGCCGAAAAGCTCAGTGCCGACCAGGTAGGACGCGCGGTCCTGTTCACCACGTCAAACTGGTCGCGGCGAACGGTGAGAGCGCTCAAAAAGGAGCTTCGCGCCAAAGGCATACCGGTTGACGAAAAGTATTTTTATGCGCATATGACGCGGATCAAAGCGCGCACGGATGCAGCGAAGGATTTCACAAGGAAGATGCTTGAATGAAGAACAACGGAAAAGATTTTGGTATTCAGAAATATATGACGGAGGGTGTGGAGCGTATCGTTTCAGAGGCGTTAAAAGCAACACTGAAAAACCCTAGAGAAAGCGCATTCATGCTGAAATTCGCCGCTGTTTACCGCACTGCGAGAAGGCAATCTTTTGAACGATGATCACGCGGGTGGCTGCGTGCTCTATGAAAAGCGCGAACTCGTTGAGAGTCTGATCAAACAATCACGTTAAAGTACATAATTATCGAGGTAAATAAAATGAAGGCAGGCAGTACGATATGATTGGATAACCAAAAACCCTGTCAGTAGAACGAAACTAAATGGCGGAGGTAACAACAATACCTGCCTTATACCCGTTGCAGAGAAGGAGGTGTTTTCCTTTGGCGAAGTACAAGATTTCCTCGAAGCTCTCGACAGTATGCCGGAAGAGTCAATTAACTATCATGTTTGCTTAAAGGTGCTACTGTTCACGGGCGTTAGAATCGGAGAAATGAATGGACTTCGTTGGAGTGATATAGACTTTGAAAAGCGCTTAGTCCATGTCAAAAGAAACAAGCAGTACAGCCCCAAATTAGGCGTATATGAGAAAGAACCTAAAACAAAGAACTCAGTACGCGACATTCCCATTCCATCAGCTTTATATGAAGCCTTAATTGAATATCGAGAATGGTTCCGCGTTGCGGATAACCACTTTGACGAGAAGTTAGACGAATATTATTTGGCAGCAGGTGTAGATCGTCAGCCGCTTCATCCGCTAACACTACGAACAGTTCTAACAAGATTTGAAACGCGAAACGGATTTAAGCACGTGTCATGTCACGGATTGCGTCACACTTATTGTTCATTATTGTTGGCTCAGAACGTGCCTATTCAAACCGTATCAAAGTACATGGGGCACGCGGATTCAATAACTACATTGAAGGTGTACAGCCACTTTATACACGATACACAGGAGAAAGTAATCGATGCATTGGACAGCAATACAAAGAAAAAGCCGTAACCATTTGTGGATAAAAAGAGGCCGCTTCTTAAACAAGAAACGGCTTCTTTTTGGCGCTCGTGAAGGGAGTCGAACCCCCGACACCCGCCTTAGGAGAAATCCTTGATTTTGAAAACGATATAAAACGTTGATTTTCGTCAAATATCTTACGTTTTAAGCCGCTTTATGCGAGCAAAAACGCCTGTTATTTTGCGTTTTATCAAACAAGTTTCGCTTTTCAAAACAACTTTTATGTCTTTTATATACCGATTTTATACCAATATCTGCTTTAATCTATATCATCAAACATATCCAATCCCAGCGGATTAGTGAAATTTTCGATTTCATCGTTGACACAATCGAGAAAGTATTGGTCGTAATTCCAATTAGCTGATTCAATATCCTCGTTGAAGATAAGTTTGCAGTACTCGTCGAAGAATAAAGCAATACCATCCAACAGACTAAGAATGAGTTGTTCGTTCAGGTCAACAAAGTAAATCGCTAAATCGCCTTGTGCATACTGAGCTTTATTTTTCAAGACCTCAGGATAGTTGCTATAAAGAGTGCTATATGTAGAAAGGCTATTGTGTTTAATGAAATTCCAAATGCAATACATTTTATCGTAATCTTTGAATCCAGCAAGCTTGGATATGGATTCCTGCGTATTTCCTTTAAATGTGTACAATGCACTTCTATCGAATCTGTCTTTTTCGTATCCATTTTGAGTTAAAACATATACCGTGATTGCCTCTATTCTGGAAACCATTAAATGAAAGAACTGGGCATACATACTTGTTTTGAGTCCAAAACGTTTGTGTTCGGCTTCATGCTCTGCCATCATAGTTGCCCATTGAGCACGAGCATTTGCGGCTCCGGGGCCGCTGATCCCACACATAAGTTTATAATCGTCCCCGGGCGTGTATTTTTTCGACTTGATCTTGGCGATTGCGGCGTCAACAATGGGTTTGTGTTCATTTTTCCATTTGCTTTTGATTTCTGCAATTTCGCTCCTGAAAATATTGCAATTATAATCCGTATAATACCTTTTGGTCGGATAAAAGTAATGAGTCTTTCTTTTATCCATTATTTCTTTTTGTTGCTCACCCAAGCCTATTCTTTTATCATAGCGAATCGGATCTATTTTTATGCGTCTGTCTTTGCCGAAAATAAACACACCGTAAAAACGTGTGTCGGAATATGGGTCACTTATCCCGTATTTTGCTAAAATCGCATTCTTCTTTGCTATTTCGTTTTCGGGAGCATCGTTGACATAATAGTCATCCATTGCCCGATATAGTTCTTGATTCATAAACCGTTTTGTTCTTTCTCTTTTCATACCTTTCTCTAAAAACTGAGGCATTCCCATCAGAGAATGCCTCTGCTCGATTGATTATCAAGCGTTTTACATAAGACAACACCACGCTAACCATACTCAGATTCGGTAATAGCAATCCGCAAACCGACTTCTTGCGATAATACAATAATTGCGGGACGCAAGCGTGCGGCAATACTGCTTATCAGCCTTTTGTTTTAGCACTATTATCTACTCTGCCGTGTTTATAGGCGAATGCGGGGCAAGACGTATCCCCGCAAGCCTTATGTACAAATATCTTATCATAAGGCCTTAGTTTTTGTCAAGTGCGGCTGATTTATGGAACGTTAATCGCAATGGAAAAATGTGTTTTTCAACAAAATAATTCGTGGAAAAGTGTTATTTTGATATTGATTTCCCATTGTATTTATGCTATAATGTGGGCGAAGATGTATAAGGGAGGTTGAATATGCTTCAACGTAAAATCTCAAAAAAGATAGAAGACTTCTACAAAAACAAGCCGCATAAAGCGCTCATGATTATTGGGGCGCGGCAGGTGGGCAAGTCGTATATCGTCAATGAATTTGCGAAATCCCACTATAAAAGTGTAATAAGGGTCGATTTCATTGAGAATCCCGATTATGCTTCAATCTTTGCAAAAGCGGAAGGTGCGGAAGAGATCCTTTTGCGTATGTCGGCGCTTTTTGGCGATAAGATGATCCCCGGCGAAACGATGATCATCTTCGACGAAGCGCAAGAATGCAAAGAATTGGTCACGCAAATCAAGTATTTGGTTCAAGATGGAACGTACGACTACATTCTCAGCGGTTCGTTGTTCGGCACTATTTTTAAGGATATCGTTTCCGCTCCCGTCGGGTATATGGATATTATGGAGATGTATCCTTTGGACTTTGAGGAATTCGCTTGGGCGAACGGCGTCGGGAAGAACGTTATTGATTCTTTGAGAAAAGCGTTTGAGCAAAAAACACCGGTGGACGCGTTTATTCACGAGCGGATGCTGTCTCTTTTCGAGTTGTACTTGATAGTCGGGGGAATGCCTGCCGCCGTGTCTACCTATTTGGCAACGAAAAATCTTCGCAAAGTGGCGGATGAACAGACTTCAATCATCAAACTTTATAAGCACGACGTTTCCAAATACGACGAGAAAAGCCGCCTGTATCTGAATGATATATTCGACTTGATCCCCAGTGAATTGAACTCGAAAAACAAACGTTTTATCTTAAAGAACTTGAACGAAAAGGCGCGGTTTGATAAGTATTACGATAGTTTTTTATGGCTGAAGAACGCAGGCGTCGCGCTTCCCGCAAACGTAGTGGACGAGCCGATAGTGCCCCTGCTTCTTTCCAAGTCGCAGAATCTTTTTAAGCTGTTCTCCAACGACGTAGGATTACTCGCGGCGCAATACGGTGGGGATATTCAACTGAAAATCTTACAGCACGAGACGACGATGAATTTCGGATCCATCTACGAAAACGTCGCCGCTCAAGAACTGACCGCGCACGGGTATCCGCTATACTACTACAATAGCAAGAAGTTCGGCGAAATAGATTTCATTATCGAGAAGGACGGCAAGGTTTTACCCATCGAGATCAAATCGGGCAAAGATTATTATCGTCACAATGCTATGGACAACGTGTTGGAACTACCCGAATATGCGATCGACGAAGGATACGTTTTTTGCAATGGAAACGTCGAAGTTCGTGATAAGATCACCTATTTCCCCATTTATATGCTTATGTGCTTATTGAGAAAAGAACTTCCGCATGAAGTTATATTTAACTCCGATTTCTCGGACTTAAATGATAAAAAATGATCATTCCGAAACGAATAAGTCGAGGTGTACCCATATTGGGACAGATGACGATTTACAAAGTAAAAAGGATACGATATTATTCACAGTAGGTCTACGGTGGCATTGATTTTTCCGACGAAAAGTGGTAAAATAGGATAGGAAATCTAAAGGATAAAAACGAATGGCAAAAGAGATAGAGACATTATATAACGAGCATTTTGAAGAAATGACCGGCGCAAATAATCTCGATGAATATTCGGAAACGGATGTTGATCGGGTTTTGCGCCGTCTTTTGAAATGCTTGCCAAATGACGGGAAGTACTATAAGTATCGTAAGGGTGAAGGACAAGACTTCGATTACGCCTACGACACGCTCGAAAAAGGATATATTTGGCTGGCTCAAGCAACAACTCTTAATGACGACGTTGATACAACTATCAACTTTGACCCTGAAAAGGACATTGAGGACGTCAAACAATACCTTCTTTCACATCCCATAGAAGTATTTATATGGTTGTTTAGGAAGATACAAGAATCCGGGGATTTGGTATTTGGTTGGGATCAATTGCAAACGGCATTATTCCGAATGGCGATTGCTTGTTATGATCTTGAAACAGGAGAACTCAATAGAGAAGAAGCAAAAAAAGTGTTTTTAAGTTTTGGTTGTACGGAGCAAGAGTGCAATTCAACACTTGATAAAATTGACGATTTTGTCAAAACCTATTTAATAAAAAATGAGGACGTGTTAAAGAAAATCTGCGACAACTATTTAACAATCAATAGAAAGTTTAGAGAGATGTCGTATGTGTTTTGTGTCTCGGAATGCTACGATTTGGATACGATGTGGGCGTATTATACAAACAATAAAGGGTTTTGTATCGAATATGACTTCAAGAAAGTGTTGAATCTTCCGATAGAAAAAAGACGGCTATTTATGAACTTCTGCAAAGTTCTTTATAGTGATACGAAGGAAAGATTCTCTTTTGTCCCCGATATTCAATACTTTCTTGGCGGATATAAGGACAAAGCATTACTTGCGGAATCCAATAGAACAAAGATTGCACAACTACTAACCAAGCAAGAGAAATGGGAAGACGAGAAAGAGTGGCGATTATTCCTTTGCAACACAGAGAATAAACTCTATGCAGATTTAATAAGCGCAATATATATTGAAAATTCAATGCTTGATACCGATAATGGTAAAAAGTTGTTGGACCTAGCAAAAGAAAGAAACTGGGGCGTTTACATACGGAAACTTAATTATATTGGAACTAAGCATATTTATGAGATATATTCGAGATGATGGAGACGACGTCTATGGATGAAAAAGATATTAAGACTATTAAAGACTTGAAAGATGCAAAGGATGACTTGAACAAGATGGATGAGATATTGAATGATACCAATAAGTTTAGGGCACATTCCAATAAGGTTTATCATGAAATAGCGGATAAGATTGAATACTTACCGTTTATAGCCGTTGAGAGAGCAAAATACAAACTTCACTATGGGGATATTCCTTTTGAAAATGTAACGAATTACTGGGCAAGAAGAAAGATAATCACTATGTTGCGTCAAGCTGTATTGGCGTATATCGAGGTAGAAACGGGCAAAAAGGTGACGGAGGATAAATAAATGCCGACGCTGGAATGGATAGGAAAAGATAAAGTCATAAACCATCATCAAGAAGTGCCGTATCGGATTCTTGATAAAAAATACACATACAATGCCGAGTCGTCCGAGAATATGATTATTCACGGAGATAATTTGCTCGCGCTAAAATCTCTTCTTCCGCAGTATGAGGGGCAAATCGATTGTATTTACATTGATCCACCATATAACACGGCTCACAGCACAAACAACAATCAAAGATGGGTTTACAATGATAATGTGGATGATCCGCATATCAAGAAGTGGCTCGGAGAAGTGGTTGGAGATGAAGGAGAAGACTTGTCTCGCCATGATAAATGGCTTTGTATGATGTATCCAAGGCTGAAACTTTTACAAAAACTGTTATCCCCATACGGGCGTATTTTCATTTCAATAGATGAGAATGAATTATACAATCTAAAGAAAATATGTGATGAGATCTTCGGGCCAAATTGTTTCGTTGGTCAATATATGTGGTACAAATCTGCAACACCGCCAAATTTATCATATAAAATTAAAAGGAATTTAGAGTATGTGTTATGCTATGAAAAAGAAAAAAATTCGTTAAAGTTTTCTGGAGTTCAAAAAAATAGCGCAAGCGATGATCCTTTTACAAAACCGCAGAATTCATATAAAATCCTAACCTTTCCTGTTGGTTCAATTCATTATAAAGGCAACGATGGGACGATAAAAGCAGGAATATATGGGACGGCAAAATTTCCCAATAAGCTGTTGGATGATCTTGTAATTGAGAATGGCGTTAATACAAATGCGGTTCGGTTTGAGAACAGATTTATATGGGTACAGGAAACATTGGAAGAAAACATCCGCAACAATACAAGAATAAACTTGTCGAAACAATTGGTTTTATCTTACAAAAGAGCAAATTATGATGCAGAAGTGCCGCCTAACCTTATAGATGATACAGTTGGAGTATCCACAACTGAAGAAGCTGGAAAAGAACAAATAGCGATTTTCGGGAAGAAAGTCTTTGACTATCCTAAGGACAAATCTTTAATAGAGTATCTTATCCAGTTTGTAGATAAGAAAGATGCTATTATCCTTGATTCTTTTGCCGGTTCCGGAACCACAGCACACGCTGTTTTGGATTTGAATAAGCAGGATGGCGGCAACAGGAAGTTCATCCTTGTGGAAATGATGGATTATGCCGAAACCATCACTGCCGAACGTGTTAAGCGCGTAATAGCCGGTTATGGCGAGGGCAACAAGGCGGTTGCGGGGCTCGGCGGTGACTTCAGTTATTATGAACTCGGCGAACCACTTTTCAAAGAAGACAAAAACTTGAATGAAGAAGTTGGTGAAGACGAGATCCGCAAATACGTCTATTATATGGAAACGAAACTGCCACTCGAAGTAGGCGCAGACGATAATCGCTATTATATGGGCAAAGCCAATGATACGGCGTACTATTTCTATTACGAAAAAGACAAGCCCACAACGCTGAACAGAGAGTTTCTTTCAACGGTGAAAACGAAAGCAAGCGGATACCTTATTTATGCGGACATTTGCGCTTTGCCAAAAGAAACACTCGATAAAAACGGAATTGTTTTTAAGAAGATTCCGCGAGACATTAAGAAACTGTAAGAGGTGCTTTTATGGAACTGAAAAGATTTCAAAGAGATGTAATAAACGATCTCAATCGCTATTGTGAACTGTTGAATACGACCAACAGCGTTTCGGGTGCCTATACAGAGTTTTGGGCGGAGAAAAACGTTCACGTCGGATTCGGTGCGATTCCGCCTTATAAGAACACGATAGAAAACACGCCACACGTTTGTTTCAAAGTGCCAACAGGCGGTGGCAAAACCTTTTTGGCGTGCAATGCGCTGAAAACCATTTTTGACAACTTGCCGAGCAAGAAAGCAAAGTTGGTCGTTTGGCTTGTGCCGTCGGAAGCCATTTTAACGCAAACGCTAAAAAACCTTTCCGATCCGTCGCACCCATACCGCCAAAAAATAGAAGCACATTTTAACGGGCGCGTACAGGTATATAGCAAGCAACAAGTTTTGGACGGGCAACAGTTCAATCCTACGACTTTAAACGAGCAACTTTGCATCGTCGTGATGAGTTTTGATAGCTTCCGCATTCGCAATAAAGAAGGCAGAAAAGTATATCAAGAGAACGGCAACCTTCAACCATTCGCAAAGTTTATCGAAACCCCCGACACTTTGATCGACAACGTGGACGAAACCGCGCTTATTCAAGTGTTCAACCAACTTTCTCCAGTTGTAATCGTGGACGAAAGCCATCACACGACGGGTGATCTCAGTATTGAGATGCTTAAAAATCTCAATCCGAGTTTTATTCTCGATCTGACGGCGACGCCGCGCGCAAACAGCAATATCATTTCTTACGTGGATGCGGCGCAGTTAAAGGCAGAAAATATGGTCAAGTTGCCTGTTATTGTCTACAACCGCCCTTCGCAAGAAGAAGTGATCGCCGACGCGTTGGATTTGCGAAACAAGTTGGACGAGTTGGCGCAAACGAAAACGGACGGGAGGTATATCCGACCTATCGTATTGTTTCAAGCGCAACCCAAGCAAGCGGAAAACGTAGAGACGTTTGAAAAGTTAAAGAAACGCCTAGTCGATAACGGTATACCCGAAGAAGAGATCGCAATCAAGACGGCGGACATAAACGAACTCAAAAACGTAGATTTGCAATCGCCCGATTGCAAAATCAAGTATATAATCACGGTTAACGCATTGAAAGAAGGTTGGGACTGTCCGTTTGCGTATATCCTTGCAACGCTCGCGAATAAGACTTCGACTGTGGACGTGGAACAGATTTTGGGACGTGTTCTAAGGTTGCCTTATACACAACAAAACGAAAGTAAGTTTTTGAATTTGTCTTACGTTTTGACGTGTTCTAACGACTTTCATACTACGATCACAAAGATTATTAAGGGTTTGAACGACGCGGGCTTTAGTGAAAAGGAATATCGTATTGCCGAAGAAATGCCGGCTGTCGCACCTGCGCCGGAGCTTGTTCAAACGCAAATGCAACTTGACGATAATAGCAACGAAGAGGAGTTCTTGCAGTTTGACGACGACGCTCTTAAGAGTATTATGGAAGAACGTAAGAACACAACGGAAACGACGTCGGCTATTGACACCATGCTTTCCGGTGCAGAAGCAAGCAGTGACGCTTATGACGAAGCGATGAAACAGGCGACGGAAGAGCCTGCCGGCAATTTACCTTTGGAGGTGAGAAGTAAAGTGACTACCTACCGCATGTATGAACAATTCAAAGATGAAGCATTATCTCTTGAGATCCCGCAATTCTTTATCAAAGGATTGCCAAGTCTGTTTACACTTGACGATCCCGACCACAAAGATTTGCTTACTAAAGAAGAACTGACGAATGGTTTCACTTTGAAAGATAAGGACGCAACCATTGATTTCAGCGCGGCGCTTGAGTCCGTCGTGGAAGTCGACGTTCAGAAGAACGAAAAACCAAAATACAGGCAGATGTCGGATACGGAAAGCGAATACTTTAAGGGTATGCTCAAAAATATGCCGCCTGAAAGCCGTGTAAGAACGTGTAAAGGCACTATAAAAGGTATTTTGGAAAAGATAGATTGTGTTGCCAGTAGTGATTTGACGGCGTATATTGATCGCATTGTTGAAAATATGAACGGTGATGAACTCGCCGCGATGGAAAAGAATTTGTACGGATATGCAATGAAGATCCGTGCTAAAATCGAACGTTTGATAGACGAATATCGCGTACAACGATTTAAACTTTTGATTGAAACGGGTACGGTAGAATGCTTGCCGTCGTTTCGTTTGAGCAGAGAGATCAACCCCGGGAAACCTTTCGGCGCGTTGGATAAATCTTTGTATGCCGAAGAGCAAGAAGTAAACGGATTTGAGTTGAAAGTGATAGAAAAAGTCGCTTCTTTGCCAAACGTTAAGTGGTGGCACAGAAATATGGAGAGAATGGAGTTCTATATCAACGGCTATCTCAACCATTATCCCGACTTTATGGTTATGACCAATAGCGGAAAGATCGTTATGATCGAAACGAAAGGAGAGCACTTAACGTCCAACGACGACAGCCGCGCCAAGGCGGAACTCGGCAAGAAATGGCAAGATTTAGCCGGTGCGAAATATCGCTACTATATGGTAAGTGCCGAACCTATTGCCAGCAATCCCGACGCTACGGCACTGGACGCTTTCCTTAGGATAATGAAGGAACTGTGATACTTGAGCGAAGAACTCAATGATTAAATCTATGGAGTGAGATTAATATGTATTAATTTATATAGAAATAATGATTAAGGAGAATGTATGAAAAGACCTTTTTTTAAACGAATAAATATAGCATTAACTGGTGGGTGTACAATAGTTATTGGATTAATTATTAATTTGTTATGTTGGATTTTTGATGCTAAAACACTAGTTCCATTATGGATTGTATTTATCATACTTTTAATATGTTATTTGATTATAATAATAGTTTATGCGTTATTAAAGAACCCCAAAACAGAGATGTACAGACTTCCAGCAGTAAAAACAATATATTTTGAAGATGCTGATCCTGTTTTTATAGTTGAGCCAAATGAATTATATGGGCAAGGAGCTTTAGTAACAATAGTTTTTCAAGCAGATGAAGATAGCATTGAAACAATTTTAGGAGTTGGATTTATAGAAACTATTAATGACAAGCAATACAGACAAATAAGGTTTTATGAGAGATCAAAAAATGAAAATGCACAAGAGAAACTAAAATTTTTAAATCAAGATCATAGAAAATGTATTAAAATTAAACCGTATGTGACTAAACAAATATTACAAGATAAGGAGTGATAAAAATGATTATTGCAAAAGTAATTAAAATTATTGATGAGTATCAAGTCGTTATTAATAAAGGCATAAAAGCTGGAGTGAAGAAGGGCGATAGATTTTTGGTCTATAAAATAGGAGAAGAAATGAAAGATCCGGATACGAACGAAAGTTTAGGAAATTTGGAGATTGTATGTGGAGAAGCTGTAGCGAAACATGTTCAAGACAAAATGACGACTCTAGAATCTGATTTGTATGAAAGCAGTGCAACAAAAAGAATAATCCAAAAAGGAGGCTACACGTCACTTTTGGGATCTCAAATTGAAGAAATAGAAAATCCAAGACAAATAAGAAAGCCTTTAAAAGAAATATCGACGGAGTGTGTTGTTAAACAAATAAGCTAATATAATTTGCCTAATAAAGACTATTTATTGTGAAAACCATCTTATACACCTTTGCCGATGGGCATAAAGAAGAATTGGAAGTAACGGACGAAGTCGCGGCGGTCGTATAAAAGTAGAACGAGTAAGAGTTAAGCGAAATAGGAGAGTGTCTCAAAACGAGGCACTTTCTTTTCGTCTAAAAAATTTTAATAAATTTTAAATTTGTAACCCCTTAAATGCTATTTTTTGCCCCTTTATTATAGAGGGACAAAAAAAGTTTCGGGCGCAACCTTGAATTATTGCAATTTTTAACCCTTTTAAGTAGAGAGAAAAAATTAACTTAGGGACTTAATTATTCTTCAAATTTAGCCCTTTTAGGTAGAAGGATAAAAAAGTTTGAAAAATAACCTTATATTTTCTATCAAAATAGCCTGTTTAGCATCATTTTATAAAAACAAGTCAACCAGAAGGCTGACCTGTCTTGTTTGGCGTTCCCGGCGGGAATCGAACCCACAGTCTACCGCTTAGGAGGCGGTTGCGTTATCCTATTACGCTACGGGAACATTTTTTTAATTTTTTATACCGGTTTTTATACCGATTTTGTTTTACTATTTACATTTTACCGCAAAACACGCATTTCTGAGCATATTTTGCTATATATTTTCCGTTTACAGCGGATAGAGCGCTCCCTTAGGAGGCGGCCGCTCTATCCAACTGAGGTACACGAACGCGCGCAAGTGTATTGTAGTACATTTGGGCGGAATTGTCTACTAAATGAGGGGCAAAGGGACAAAAATAGGGGGAATGGACGCGAAAGACGGCTTCGGCGCGGCGCACGCGCGAACGAATACGCGCGTTAGCGCGAAGACATGGTAATAAAAAATATAGGGCGCATAAAATAGTGATTGACTAATGGCACGCTTTGGTATAAAATGGATATGACCGAGCGAGTCTCGGGCACAATACGAAAATCTTTTATAAGGAGAATATTTTTATGGCAAAAATCGTAAACGTGCATGGAAGAGAAGTTTTGGACAGCCGTGGCAATCCCACCGTGGAAGTCGAAGTGTTGTTGGACAACGGCGTGAAAGGTCGCGCCATCGTGCCCAGCGGCGCCTCCACCGGTGAAAGCGAAGCGTTGGAACTCCGCGACGGCGACAAAGGTCGTTATCTCGGCAAAGGCACCTTGAAGGCCGTGGACAACGTCAACAAAGTGTTGGCTCCCGCCGTCATCGGTCTGGAAGCGACCGACCAAGTGTTGGTGGACAACACGATGCTCAAATTGGACGGCACCCCCTTCAAGAAGAACTTGGGCGCCAACGCCATCTTGGGCGTCAGTTTGGCCGTGGCACACGCGGCGGCCGCGTCCCTCGGTATGCCTCTCTATCGCTATATCGGCGGCACCAACGCCAAGGTCATTCCCACCCCCTGCATGAACGTCATCAACGGCGGCGCACACGCCGAGTCCACCGTGGACTTCCAGGAGTTCTTCATCATCCCCGCGGGCTTTGACACCTTCCGCGAGGCGTTGAGAGCGGGCGTCGAGTGCTTCCACGCCCTCAAGAAAGTGGTCAAATCCAAGGGCTACGAGACGGGCGTCGGCGACGAAGGCGGTTTCGCTCCTTCCTGCGCGCACGGCAACAAAGAGCCTTTGGCGCTCATCGCCGAGGCCGTAGAGAAAGCCGGCTACAAGTTGGGCGAGCAGATCTTCCTCGGTATGGACGTGGCTTCGAGCGAGTTCTACGAGGGTGACGGTATGTACAACCTCAAGAAGTCGGGCGAGGGCAAGAAGACCACCGACGAAATGATCGCTATGCTCGAAGATATGGTCAAGGATTATCCCATCATCACCATCGAGGACGGTTTGGCCGAGAGCGATTGGGCGGGTTGGAAGAAACTCACCGAGCGCTTGGGCAAGAAGATCCAGTTGGTCGGCGACGATCTCTTCGTCACCAACCCCGAGTTCGTCAAGAAGGGCATCATCAACGACACCGCCAACTCCGTGCTCATCAAGGTCAACCAAATCGGCACCCTCACCGAGACCATGGACGCCATTCGTTTGGCGCAGACCAACGGCTACACCTGCATGGTGTCTCACCGTTCGGGCGAGACCGAGGACGTCACCATCGCCGACCTCGCCGTGGCTGTCAACGCCGGCCAAATCAAGACCGGTTCGGCCTCCCGTACCGACCGTATGGCCAAGTACAATCAACTCCTCCGCATCGAAGAAGAGTTGGGCGACGAAGCCGTCTATCTCGGCCTCAAGGCTTTCGCCAACCGCAAGTTCTAATCGGTTCAGCCTTCGTCGACGAGCCCTCTTCCGAGGCGCTTTCCGACAAGCATTCAACGAATTCAAAAATATCCACGGCACCTCGCCGTGGATATTTTTTGCGATTTCAATTGTCTATGTTTAATTCGGATGGAATACAGAAAAGATCATTTGGCGTAATATCGTATAATTTGCACAGCCTCAGAATCTGGTCATAATTCAATTCGAATACACCTGTTTCAAAACGAGAATACTGTTGTTGCGTCATAAAAAGAACAGTGGCCACTTGCTTTTGCGTCATGCCGCTTGCTTTACGCGCTTCCTTGAGATTATTCCCGATGTGTTTGGCCGTACTCATACTATAAATATATCATTTTGTGGTGTATTCATTCTTGACATACATCACAAAGTGGCGTAATCTAAATATGTATACCATTACATCTGCGCTCGTTCATAATTAACGTTCGGTTATGCATTTTGGCGTAATATCAGTGAAAACCATATCGGTAGATCAACAAAGGAGAGAAAAAATGAAACGGAAAAAGAGTTGTTGTCTTGTAGTTCTGTGCGTCATCGCTCTGTTGTTCGCAACGGTAATGTTCGTCGGTTGTAAGCACACGAAGACCAATACCCCCAACGCCCCCGTAGTCGACCCGGGGCAGGGAAGTACCGAAAGCGGAACGGAAAATACCGTTGTGCCAACGCCGACGCAATACAAATTGCAAGTACTGTCAACCAATGGCGGCAGCACGAATCTGGCTGAAAAAACATTTGACGCGAATGGCATAGTCACGGTGGTAGCCTATCCCAAAGAAGGCTTTTATTTTACGGGCTGGTATTCGGATGATTATTTCCTGTTAGGCACGGACGTATCGTTTACGTTCAGTATTAACTCGAATACCGTGCTACGCGCGGTGTTTGCGGAAAAGACGCAACAGGTCTCGGCAAGTATGTCTGACGAGAATGAATTGCTACATTGCAGCGGTGATTTTTCCGTCGTCGTGTATTGTCCCGAAAAAGAGGCCGATACATATATCCGAGAGCACCTAAACATATACGATGAGTACTACCTAACGGAAGAAGGTTCCGTCGTTGCAGGCTACGAGAGCTATGCGAACAAGGGCTTGGGCCAGATAGATAATATCAACGGCAATTTGTACGTCGTACACCCCAACTCAAACTACGATCCGAGCGGTGCGTATCTCGCCAAAGCGGACGGTAACGTTTCGATACTGAAAGAGTTTACGAAAATACATAACAGCAATCTGGCAATGGCGTCGGACCCCTTTGAAGATGACGCAACTTTAGATGCGGAACAAGGCGTCGGCGAAATGGCTTTTTCAATAGATAACACGCCGCACACGAATATTGTACTTGATGAGAAAGTAGTTATATATTCCTATAAGGGCAACCCGAATGCCAACGGGAGCAATGTGGACGGGTGGATTCTGGAGCGCATCGGCGACGGTTTAACGATGCGTGATTATTATAATTCGTTCGTCGAAGACGAAGAAATTGCTTCACAGTATAATGAGGTCCCCGGCGGTTTCATTACGGGGAACATCGAGTATAGACGAAATGGCGTCAAAAAGACGTTAAAGGTCGGCGATATCGTGGGATTCGGCGGCGGGATCGTGCGCGCTTCGGATAGGCGCATATCTATTGATCAGATTAGTGAACAGACCGTTTTCGGCAGGGTAAAGGACATTCGATATTTGGGTGATACCATCAATCCCGATTATCTAAATAAGGTGTCCGGTGTTGCCGAGTATCCCTTGATATTCGTCGAATTGGAGATGGCGGACGAGAGCGACGTGTTTGCCGAACTTGACGTGTATCAGGAGACCGAAGTGGAGATGGAAAAGTACTTCAGTCCCGACGATCCCACGTTGATCGAAAACGCGAAACTTGCGTTGTACGAAAACGAGGAGTTTCATTCTTTCTTGGCTTCGGCGCAATTGGCTGTGGACAAATACGCAAAAGATAACGGATATGCTTCAGTGCAGAGCACAAAGTCTTTTTTGGACAATTTGAAAATAACGCCCAAAGTTGAAATTAAAGATTACGCGTTGATTTTGACGATAATTGGAGAGTTGAATATAGATTTCGGCAAGAAGGAAGGGCAGTTCGGCAAAGCGGGCGGCAAAGTGGAGATCAAATTCGAATTGAAAGAGAAGATTGCCATCGGGTTGCAGTTTTCTTGGATCAAAACGGCTGGCATAAAGAAAGGATTCGAAATAAGGTATATTCAAGATGAAGATACTACATTTACTTTCGATATCAAAGTAACGTATTCCGCAACTACGCAAAGCAGTATGTTCCTCATCAATGCCGCCACGGGGTGCATTCACAAAGAGGGATGCTGGCACATTAAACAGATGCTCGAGTCCAACAAAATCTATTCCGATAAGACATTGACCGAACTGGAACGCGACGGCTATTATCCGTGTGGTACGTGTATGGCCAAAGAGAAGAAGAAGTATCTCGAAGATGGCAAATACACCGACCTGGTCGCCACGGAAGAATTGAATCAGAATTTTGCCGCGGCCATGAGTTATCGTGATTATGGAGATACGGTCGGCGAAATTCGCAATATATTAGGCAAGGCAACGGAAGGAGAAGGCTCTACGCTCAGTTCAGACAAGGAGTTGGGCCGTCTAACGTATAATTACATCTTGACCTTCAACCTTAAGTTCTATATCCATATGTCCTTCAAGTTCGAAGCGACGTTGCATTATGAACATCATGTTGTGAAGCATACCGTGAGCGGCGCGCGTATATCGGTCACCGACGGATTTCATACCATATACGAACGCGAATCCGAGACAAAATCCCAGTCGCTTACGTTGACGGGAAAAGTTGAAGTAAAGCTCGGCGTCGGCGTAGAATTGTCGGTCAGTACGCCTTTGGGCTCCATCGGTGTCGGTATTTACGGCGAGTTGGGCGTATATGCGGAATTGTCCGGTATATTGCATGTATCTATAGACGGAGATAACTATGCGGCGGCATACTTCGAACTGGGTATATACTACGACGTTGGGATAAGATGGCGTGTGTTATGGTTGACGGGAAAGAACAGTCTGTGCAATGGCAAAATACCGTTGTTACGCATGGGTAACAACAAGGTAATATACGGCTATCAATACGATATAGAAGAGGTACTTGTTTTAGGCAATGAGAACAAGCGGCAGTTCACGTTGGATGGAGACCTGCAATTAATGGGCGTCAAGACGATGTCATTGCCATCGTTTTCCGAGGGAACGGAGACGCTTGATCTGTGGAATAGCGATATATACGACGTTACCTTGATGTTGAGCGATCTCGGTTCTTGGTTCGAAATCGTTGAGATATCCGTAGACGGACGGTCCGATCGCACACAACGGGTATTGCAAATCAAGCGAGGCGCACCGTATGGTGAGACCTTTGAAGACGTGCTGACCATACGAATAGAGGCAAAGAATAAAAAATGGGCAAAATTCGACGACAAAGCGCCTTCACCTTCGGTGCAATTGCCTACAATACAAGTAAAAGTAATTTGTGCGCTCAATTGCGCCGAACACGCGCTGATGTATCTGGCGGAAGAGCCCGCCTCGTGTACCGAGACGGGATTGCAAAGCGCCGTACGGTGTATGAGGTGTCGCAAAATGTTTACGGACGCTACTCCTCGCGTCGAGATCGACAGTCGAGAGGTCTTGCCCGCATTGGGCCACGCCCACTATGAGTTGGCCGCGCAAAACGCCACGTGCATTTCGGACGGACTGAGCAGCGGAACGCAATGTTCCCGCTGCGGCGAGATTCTCGTTGCGCAGACCGTAATACCGGCGAAAGGGCATACACCCGCTGCCGAGTGGACTGTGATAGAAGCCTCGTCTTGCACTTCGCAAGGCCGTGAGTATATTTGTTGCACTATGTGTAATCGCGTGTTGACCACGCGGTCGATATTGCCCACCGGACACACCTTGGATCGTACGGAGCCGACGTGTACGGACGGGGTACATTGCACCGTATGCAAAAAAACGATTTGTGAGCCTAATGGACATACCGAGGTGGAAACGACGCTGAATGAGGCGACGTGTACAGGAGAAGGGCACACTCGCAAATACTGTCTGATATGTGATTACGAAGAAATTGTGACGATCCCGCCGTTAGGCCACATGGACTATGCCGATTCGATCAAGAACGGTGCGTCCTGGCATTACATCAAAGAGGAAACGTGTATGGAGGAAGGCGAGGTCGAGTACACCTGTATTCGTTGTGAGGCGCATTTGCGCGCCACACGCCCCGTTGTCCCGCACAACTACGGCGACTGGTTCGTCGTGCTTGCCCCGACTTGCACCGAGGATGGATTGCAACGTAAGGTCTGTATATATGGCTGCGGCGATGTCGGCGGCGAGATGGTGCTGCCGGCTACCGGCCATAATTGGACGGGCCGTGTGGTGGAGCGAGAGCCGAGTTGCGAGCAGGACGGCGTTATTTACAAGGAATGTGTCTCGTGCGGCGTCCGTGAGTACGAAGACAGCCCTGCTTTGGGCCATCTGAGCGGCGGAGCCACCTGTACGAGGCCGGATACCTGCTCTCGTTGCGGCGTCATATTGTCGGCGGCGTTGGGGCACGACTGGAGTGTGGTCGTATCCTACCTGGAGCCTACGTATACGGAAGAGGGACTGGAGATTAAACAGTGTTCGCGTTGCGACAGTGTGTACGAGCGTAAGATACCCTGCCGTGACCAGAGCGATCACGAGCACGTGTGGGCTACCGTCACCGTACTGACCGAACCGACCTGTTTGGAAGAAGGCACGGGACAGCGCGTGTGTACGTTGTGTCCGCGGACGGAGAGTGTGGTCATCGATCCGTTGGGACACGACTGGGCGGATACCGAAATAGTGGAGTCCACTTGCGAGGAAAGCGGGTATTCGTTCCATACCTGCCGTCGTTGCGCCGTCTCCGAACGGTTGGCTACGACTGCACCCAAAGGGCATACGAGCGTTACCGAGGGTAAAGCGCCAACCTGTACCGAAGACGGATATACGAAATCGGTATGTTCGGTCTGCGGACAACAACTGAACTTCGAAACCAAGGCGGCTTTCGGCCATCATTTCGTGGAAGATCACATCGAGATGGAGCCTACTTGTATGCAAGAGGGGAGTAGGATCGAGAAATGTACTGTCTGCAATGAGACGGCTGTCCGCACCATTCCGATGATTGGGCATGAAATGGCGTACGTCGAAAGAGTGGAACCCACCTGTACCTCTGATGGCCACATGGATTATCATGTATGCACGATGGGATGCGGAACCGCTTTTTATAGTCGGGAAGAAGGCGGCGTCCATATACAAGGGGAGCCGATCATCGTGGATGAGGGCCATACGCTAACGGAAATGGTTACATTGTATGCGTATGCCCATGAAGGGTATGAGGTTGTAAACGAGCACTGCCACTTCGACGCGAACGGAGACCTCGTACAAGGCTATCTATATGCTTATTGCTCGAAGTGCGATACGTACTTTAAGATTCAGGACGGTGAGTTGGAAGACGCCACTTCATGGGAAAGCGCGGAAGAGGCCATCGCGGCCACACAACACGGCGGTGCGTATATGCACGTGATGGATGGCACCGGGAGTTGCAATCACTGGGCTAAGATGGAACTATCCTGTCCGCAATGCGATCCCAAGAGGCGAGACGCGACGGAGGCGGATTATCGTTCCCATCGAGGTACAGTGGGCGGCTCGGCCAACTATGGTATGCACTTGGGGTACAATGGCAATTGCGAGTGCGGAGCAACGCTCGGACTGTTGTTCGACGAGACGGACGAGGTGTGTGTCGTCCGCGGGATCGGCAGTGCCACGCTGACCGATGGGACGCTGGTCATCCCCTCGTCCTATATGGGCAAGCCGGTGGTGGCGATACGAGACGAAGCGTTTGCCAACAACAATGAATTACGCACGTTGATCATTCACGTTGAGCCCGAGTGCTGTATCGCAATCGGCGACAAAGCCTTTGCGTCTTGCTCGCAATTAGACCGAGTGGATATATTGACGCTCGTTGAAGGCGAGTGGGTGATCGCCAAAGATATCGCAACGGCAAGCGCTTACAATGTGTTGTTCTCTGGTTTTAACAATAGTCCGTTTAAGGATTGTCCTGTCCGCGAAGCCCATATTCCCGCTTCCGTTATGTGGTCATTGCAACGGTCTACGATGCGCACGCTCAAAGTGGTCGGTGATGTGCCCGCTAATACGCTGGCATTTTCTAAATTGACAAGTTTGATTGTGCGAGACGGTGCGATTGGATCCGGTGCATTCCAGAACAATAAGAGTCTCGGCTTCGGCAATCTTATTCTGGAAGGCGTCACATCCATCGGTGCGTCTGCCTTTAAGGGTTGTACCGGGCTTTCGCAGGTCAAGCTCCCCGACACGTTGGTGTCCATCGGCGAGGCGGCTTTCAGTGGTTGCTCGGGGGTGGAAAGGATCGACTGGGGTGACAATGAGAATGAACTCATCATCGGCGTAGAGGCGTTTGCGGGATGCAAGTTAAGCGGTGAACTTACATTGCCCGCTAATACCAAGTCTATCGGCGAGCGTTGCTTCAAAGACAACCAGGATTTGACGACGGTGACTGTTCCCTCCGGCGTGGATAGCATCGGCATAGAGGCGTTTGCGGGGTGCAAAGGAATAACGACCATCACCCTGCCTTTTGTCGGCACGGAGCGCAATACCCGAAGCGGCAAGTACTCTCTCTTTGGCGCTATCTTCAATATGGCTGCCCCCGATGATGAAAACATGTCGGAATATACGAACGCATATACGTATGATTCGAAGATCATCAACGACGGTTCGAGTGAGTGGAGATACTGGGTACCAAATGCAACAATTAATGTGATTTTGAATAGTGTTTGCGAATTGCCCGTAGGTGCGTTTATTCGATGCTATCGGTTACAAACAGTCTCTTTGCCGACAGGTATAACGGCCATTCCTTATGACGCGTTCTGGGATTGTGCGGAGTTAACAGAAATCCGTATCCCCGAAGGTGTAGAGACGATCGGCGATCAGGCATTTGAAATCTTTACATGGTCGGAGAACACTACGCCGATCTACTTAAGTTTGCCTGCGTCTTTGCAAACGATCGGAAAGAAAGCCTTTGGCAACAGATATACCATAAAATCGGTTACATGGGCCGATGGAATCGGCGCGAATATGATTGAAATCGGCGAGGCGGCTTTCTGCGGCTGTGCGGGGCTTGAAGAGATGACGATCCCGTTCGTCGGTGGAAAGAAATTCGCGTTGGCAAACGACAAATCGCATTTGTTTGATTATATCTTTGGCGAAGAAGGGTATTTTGAACAAAAGTTTTACAACAAGGATGGTGCCTCAGTGACGTCTCAATATAATGCAAGAGATAAATTCGAGCGGGTTGATTCGTATTATACCGGTTCCGACTGGGGTGGTGATAGATATATTCCCAAAAGTTTGACATCCGTCACCATCGTCGCCGGTGTGACCTATTACGGCGCGTTCGAACGTTGTACGATGATTAAGAACTTGACGCTGGGAGAAGGGTTTACCTCCCTCGGGGATAGTACGTTCTTTGGTTGCAGTGGCCTTATGTCGATTTCCATACGGAATCCTAATATCGCTTTTGGCTCGAATCTTACGCCTTTCCGTGACCTTCAACAGAAATTGACGATAGATATCTATGAGTCTGGGCAGAAACGATACACTATCGTCAAAGAGGGATCGGATTCGCCGATAACCTGGCAGAATGCAAAAGCCGCCGCCGAGGAGAAGAAAGGCTACCTTGCCTCCATCACGTCTTCCAAAGAAAACGGGTCGTTGCTGCCCCTTATTCAGGCGCTTGAAATTAGCCTTTGGATCGGCGCGACGGACGAAGGGACCGCAGGCAACTGGCGTTGGGTGAACGGAGAGTATTTTGAATATAACAATTGGGATGACGGCGAGCCGAACAATTCGGGCGGTATAGAACATTATGCGCAGATTAAATGGGGGTCCGGAAAATGGAATGATAACAAAAACGACGCCGCAATCTACGGCTATCTGGTGGAATATCCTTCAACCGAAGGCGGATTCATCCGCGATTTCGTCGGAGATGACGTGATACTTCTTGCGTACAGAGGTACCGATACGACGGAGTTGACGATCCCCGATGATATCACCGTGATCGGCGAATATGCGTTCGCGGGACATACTGAGTTGACCGCCGTCACCATTCCCGCCACCGTGACCGAGATAGGAAACGGTGCGTTCAGCGGGTGTTCGTCTTTGGCATCGATGACGCTTCCCTTCGCGGGCAAGTCGATGACGGCATCCGAGGGCTACGACCAAGTTTTCGGATATATCTTCGGATATACCGTAGGAGAAGAATCGACCGAAGCGGCTTGTATCCGTGCCGACAATGTATCCTATTATACTTCGCGTAGCGAGAAGATCGACGGCAAGACCACGACTATCTATACGCCGTATGTGTACGGTATACCCGCATCTTTGCAATCCGTAGTGCTCTCGGGCGACGTCGATGGCGCCATCGGTACTGACGGTACGACGAAGGGGAGCATTTTCCGTTGTTGCGCCATTACGTCGGTGGAATTCGGGCCCAACGTGAAATATATCCCCGATTACGCGTTTTATAGATGCGGTGGTTTGACCGAGGTCACGATACCCGTCCATGTGGAACGTATCGGTCAACGTGCTTTCTATTATTGTAGAAATCTGTCAAGTGTCGCGCTCAACGAAGGCTTGATACAGATCGACTACGGTGCATTCTCCGATACGGATGCGTTGAATACGATCATTATTCCCCAATCCGTTACGACTATCGGTTCGTCCGTATTTGCCGACGATATCGGCAGTTGGAACACGCACTTGACCATTTACTGTATGGCCTCCGAAAACGGTGCGGACTGGAACAGTCAATGGAACAAGGATATGGCCGCTCTGAGTTACAAAACGATAGAAACCTGCTATTACAGCGAGGATGAGCCGACCGATTTGGATCCCGATAAAAACTATTGGCACTATGTCAATGGGGCGATCCGGATGTGGCCCGCGGTGCAGGAATAGTTCCCCCGTTTGAAAGGATGGGAAACTCGCTTCGTGAAGCGTAGCGATTGCAGTGTTCCTACGGGACGCTCCGTTGAAAACGGAGCGCAACGCAAAAAAAATATCCACGGCACACCGCCGTGGATATTTTTTGCCTCATACGTATAGGGGGTATTCGGTACCGTCAATCGCCCGCGTCGTCCGTCGACGCGTTCGCCGTCGCGCCGTCTGCGGCGTCACTCGACGGCACGGTTTCTTCGGCTTGGGCGCGCCTGAGGGCGAGGTCTCGGTGCATTTGCTCCTTGACTTTGTCGTCTATTTTGTAGCGAAGAATGGGGAGCATAGAGAGCAAGCACCCCACGCCGGGCAGGGTGACCGAGGCGGTGAAGACGATATTCTGCATACGGCGGGTGATGGGAGAGCCCACCACGTAGCCCGATATGGCGATCATCAATATGCCGAATCCCACGGCCAACGCCGTAGAGATTTTGGTGGCCATAGACAATATGGCGTAGTCTACGCCCTCGCGGCGCTCTCCCGTCTTCCACTCCTGGTAGTCAATGATATCCGCCGTCATGACCATAGGCAGGTAGCCGTGCGTGCCGTACATATAGCCGATAAAGAAATTCATCGTCCACAGCATAACGAGAGCGGGCAGACCGCTACGCATGGCGTGTCCCGCGGGCAGGGCGAAATAGAAGACGGTGCAGGCGGCGGCGACGATGAAGCCGTACAGGGCGAAGACGATAAATGTCTTGCGCTCCCCCCACTTCTTATTGATGAAGGGCACGGTGACGAAACTGACCATAGAAGTTACCGCCGAGGTAAGCCCCGCCACCCAGGTGGCGTTGGACGCGGGATCCAACGGCTCGCCCCCCGCCAATAGCGTGGACAGCACGGGCACGTACACCTTGCCGATGAGGACGGCGCCCGTCTGCACGACGATGGTGCCCATCATACCGCGCGAGAAGCCGATGAGTGCCGAGATAAACAGTAGCCGCATCAACTTGTTGCGTTTGAGTTCCACGAACATTTCTTTGGCCGTGACCGTATGGTGCGAGTAACTTTGCACGCGCTCTTTCGTCACGAAGAAGTTGAGCGAATACAGCCCCGCGCCCAGCACGAAAAACACCAAAGCGGTTGTCAAATAGTAGGTACGTACGTAGCCTATATCGTCACTGTTCTTGTTGGTGACCGCCGTCAAAATGAGCATAATGAAGGTGACGAACACCCCCGGCACCGAGCCCGCAATGCTCTTGAGCGTATTGGTGATGCCCGCCGCTTTGTTGCGCTCGTGCGAGTCGGGCGAGAGCAAAGGCAGCAGCCCCTGTCCGGGGATATCGGCCAAGGAATAGGCGATATTCCAGCATACCGTCGTCAAGGCAATGTAGGCGTACATCACCCATTTGCCCGCGCCTCCGCCAATGCGGTCGAAGGGGATATAGATGAAGATGACGGTGGTGAAGAGGGCGATGGGCAAGGTGCCTATGCCTATCCAGGGGCGCACTTTGCCCCGTTTGAAGTGGCTGCGGTCAATGAGGGAGCCGATGAGGGGATCGGCAAAACAACTTATCAACTTGGCGGCAAGGGTGACGAACGCCACCACGTAGAGGATATTGGCGTCTATCCCCGAGTACATATCGCGGTAGAATTGGGTTTGGAATCCGTTGATATAGCCAGCAAAAAGTTGCAGACCGCATATACTCACGCCGTATATCATGGCCCGCGCCGTGGTTAATTGTACGTTTTGCCGTTGCGCTCGTTTCATAATCTACCTATACTAATGGTATCACGACTTTTGGAAAATGCAAGATTTTTTTGTGAAAAGCCGTGCAAAAAATGCAATAAACAGTTGACGATAGATTGTTTTTGTAGTACAATAGCAATGCTCGTCTGGGTGTAGCGCAGCTTGGTAGCGTGCTTGAATGGGGTTCAAGAGGTCGGAAGTTCAAATCTTCTCACCCAGACCAAGGAAAAGTGTGATTTGTGCATCAAATCACACTTTTTTTCTATTCGCCCATCGGGCAAGATATGTTGCGCTATGCCGAGAGATCCGGCCGCGAAGATAATGCGATCGTTCGGTTGACGCCGAAAAAGGGGATACGTAGGGCGGAATACCGTGCCATCGAAAGCACGGACGAACGGCGGAGCGAGGCCGAGAACGGCAAAACGACGAGCGAGGTAGCCGCACCCTTTCCGCAGGCGACGAGCGCACGATTTCGAGGGTATCGCACGAGGTTTACAATGGTATATCCTCGGCCCGATGGGGGCGAGGGTATTTTTTACGCCGCCGCCATACACAAAATATAGTGGTTTTGCGAAAAGAAAGGTACTATATATGGCGGTATATGAATAATCATACAAAAAGCGCAAGGATAGTCGGGCAAAAAGCCAACTTTTGGCAAGGCCTTGACAAACGCCCGACGAATATGGTAATATGGAAATAGCCTATTTAATAGGTTTATAGTATAAAAACATAAAGGAGGAATAAAATATGTCTTCGAAGAAAAACAAAATCTTCAGAGCGACCTGGTTTGTCGCGATCATCGCCGTGGTGTTGATCTGCGCGCTGGTCCTGTCTGCCTGTAACAACGGTCAGCTCGATCCCAGCAAGATCCCCGACAACGGCAACGGTACCGTGGACAATGGCAACCAAGCCGGCAATAACGGTGAAACCGCCCAAACGGGTGATGACGCCAACAAACAAAACAACGGTGAAAACACCAACTCCGGCGAGCAAGGCGGAGAGCAAGGCGGCAACTCCGGCGAGCAAGGCGGAGAGCAAGGCGGCAACTCCGGCGAACAAGGCGGAGAGCAGGGCGGCAACTCCGGTGAACAAGGTGGAGAGCAAGGCGGCAACTCCGGTGAACAAGGTGGAGAGCAAGGCGGCAACTCCGGCGAACAAGGCGGCGAGACCGAAGTCAACCTGAACGTCGCGTTCGACCAGAACTTCGTGGTCAACGCCGGCAACAAAGACAGCATCGCCGACATTGCGAGCGCTCTCAGCGTAGAAGTCGTGGCTGCCGACGGCACCACGCGCCAAGTGCAATTCACGGTGAAGAGCACGGCGGTCAGCGAGGACGGCCTGTATCTCGAAGTGGTCGTCGAAGCCGAAGGCGTGGAGAAGACCATTCAACTGCCTTATGTGGCGGAAGAGGAGCCCGAGATCCGTGCGGACCTCAAGCCCATCTACGACCTGATCGCGGCGGAAGGCGACAAGTCTTTCGTCCTTAAATTGTCCGGTCGCGCGCTTGCCAATGCCGAAGCCGAGCCTAAGGCCATCACCCTCAAGGCCATCTGCAACGTGCTGGAAGAGGAAGGCGTTCAATTCGCTTTGTGCAGCGAAGGCGATAGCACCAAAGTGCTGGTCATGTACAAGGACGGCGAATTGATTATCGGCGACGCCAAGGTCGACGTTTCTATGCTCGTGGCGCGTATCGCGGCCATGTTGCAAGGCGGCGAAGAAGAGTTGGTACTCGAAGCGGGCGACGATGAGATCGAAGTCGGCGAAGGCATCGAGGGCGGCGTGGACTTCGCTTTCGACGAGGAGTTGGGCGACGGCCTGTTTGAAGGTTTCCTCGCCATCTCCGAATTGCTGAACAAGCTGGACGGCGTCCTTGCCAATCCTTTTATGATGGCAAGCATGAGCGCGTATGACGTCACGCTCAACAAAGCGGACGGCATCTATACTTGCGAGGCCACTTCCAAGACCTTGCTGAGTTTGCTCAAATCGTTCGCGTCTTCCGACGAAGAGGAAGAAGGCGGCTTCGATTATATGGCCATCATCGACTTGTTGGACGCCCGGTTGGACGGCGCCATCACGGCGGGTGACATCAAAGTACACGTTACGCTCGAGATCAAGGCGGACGGCGTGGAAGTCACGGCCTATCTCTCTAACGCCAAGACGGGCGCTTCCATCGGTTTGGCCGCAGAGTTGACCGTCGCGGATCACGCGACCGAATTGCCCGAGGCGGACAACGCCGAGGCCAAGGACGTGGAGTTCACGTGGACGTTCGCGTTGCCCGAGAACGACTTCAGCGTCATGTTGGACGCGTATCTGCATACGTCGGATATGTTTGCCGCAGAGGACAAAGATATCCTCACCGCGGAGATCAAATACAACGGCGAAGTCTCTCTTGTGCGTTTCGTATTGAATAACGGTTATGTCTACCTTGACGTCAGCGGCCTTGTCGAGTTGTTGGCGGTCGAAGAGGTAGAGGAACCTCAATACGTGGCGTTCTACCAAGCGTTCGAGTTGGACGGCGAGCCCGCCACCATTCTCGACCTATTGTTCGACGCCATCGCCAACGGTTTCGGCGGCAATTATGAAGAAGACCCCTATCCCTATCCCATTGATAAGACCATCGAAGGCGATGACCAAGGCGACTACGACAAAGAATTTGTTGATTACGACGTGCGCATCGTCAGCGGCGATGAGTTGATCGTTGCCATCGGCACCACCGAGGCGGAGTTCCGCAAGCTTATCGAGGTGTTCTCCATTGACGAATACGGCAATGAGACCATCATCGAAGACTACGTCATCGAGGAATATGATGCCAGCGAAGCGGGCGAGACCAACGTGAAGCTCGTGCTCAGCGAGGAGTCGGCAATCGGCCTCAGCTTCATCGTCTACAATCCCGAATTGATGAAACGCACGGGCATTGACGGCTATGCCGACAATGCGGCCAAAGGCGCGACGATTGACGACGTCAAAGAGAGCTTGTACGTCTATTATATCTATTCCGACGGCACGTCCGAATGGACCGAAGCGTGCAGCGAGTACGTCGTAATTATGGACGGCGAAGAGGTTGCCGCCGATTTCGCCTTTGTCATGGGCGGTGATTACGATTTCACCGTGCAAAGCGGCGACTTTACTTGTGAGGTCACATTGCACGTGTACGATCCCGAAAACCTGATTCCCGTGGACCTCGAATGCTTTGCCGGCATTACGCTCGAAAAGGGCGCTACGGAGGAAGACGTGCGCGAGATGATCACCGTGACCATCGTCTATGACGACGGCAGCAGAGAGGACGTCGATGATTATACCATTGAAGGTTTCGAAGTGGGTGCGACGGACTTCTTAGTCTACTACGGGGATTTGAAACAGGTCGTGACCGTTGATTACGACAACGATGAGCCCGTACCCGTCTACAACGGCGATGAGGACGAAAAGGAAGACGAGGACGGCGGTATCTTGGCTACGCTAATGAAGGTGTTGCCTTATCTGCGCTTCGTGGATACTTCCGCTGACGATATGCTCTCCATGATCATGGGTAGCATCGAAAACGTCAAGGGCATTTTGGAAGAGAACGGCGAATTGTTCGAGCAAGTGTTCTCCTCCGAGGAGATCCCGGATGGCGTTCGTGCGTTTACCGTTGCGTTGAACAACGCCGAAGACGTTGACCTCGTGGCTATCCTCAACCTCTTCGTGGGCATCCCCTCCGAGGACGGTTTCGTGGACATCGACGAGAATTTGCTGCTCGGCTATCTCGCAGAGATGAGCGACAACGAATACGCGCCCGACGTTAAGGCCATCTTCCGCAACGTGGTCGGCGTCGAACTCGAGGACGTTCTCTCCGATCTGTACTTCACGTTCATCGTCGATACCAACGAGGGCTTGCGCGTCACGTTCTCGCTCGGCAACGGCGCCGATGACGAAGATTTGGTAGAGTACGTTTCGACGAGCTTCGGCGTGAGGTTGGTCTCCGCCGAGGAAGTGGAGCACGTGGTCCTTACCGAGGATGAGATCGCCAATGCGCAACCCTTCGAGAATATCAAAATGACGGCTTTCGGCATTTTTGCGGGTTTGATGAACAAGATCATGTCTGTTGAGCAAGATGACGCTTTGGTCTATGTGGGCGTGGATATCGCGGAGAAGGATAACGACAATTATGAGTTGCTTGCCGAGTACGTGTGTGCCCAACGCATCACTTTGTATCAAGACGGCACGTTCGAGTGTATATCCGATAAGACCTTTATGGGCACGGATCCCATCTATCTGGGTGAGATGGAGCAAATCAGCAAAGGCACCTACGAATTTACTGCGGACGGCGTCACGTTCTCTATTACCGGTTATAGTTGCAACGGGGAGGAACAGGTATATGATGAACCTTTCGTGCAGGAATGCACTATAGAAGATAATACTATCATTATACTTAGCAACTCTCCCTTCGGTGAGTTTACCGCCGTCTTTGCGATGTTGGATTTGGAAACTCTCAAATAATCGTCAAACGACGACAAAAAAAGGGATTGCCTCGTGCAATCCCTTTTTTTGTCGGAGAAATTGTCGCATTGCGCCATCTTGAACGTAGTCGTCAAGACGACAAGTCGAAAGACCTTATCGGTGGGATATGGAAGGAATGCTAAAATCAAAAACCGCAACTTGCCGTAGGCGAACTTCACTCAAGGCTATGCCTTGAACTTCACTTGCGAACGCAAACTTCACTTCGCCGTATGCGAAACTTCACTGTTATTTGAGGCAACTCAAATAATTACAAGCCCAAAAAATCTTGCAGGTTTTTGGCAAAAATCATCTCGCGTTCCTCTTCGGTGAGAGGTAGGCGCAGGAATCGTTCTATCTCCTCCGCGGCGCTCCACATAGGGTAGTCGGTGCCGAAGAAGTAGCGGTCTGCGCCCAGGTCGTGGATACGCTTTGCGGCGTCTTCGGGTTTGAACCAAAAGAGCGAGGACGACGTGTCGTACCATACGTTGCTAAGGCCGCGGTAGCAGTCGTAGCCCCAATCCCAGCAACTCCAGGCGCCGAAATGCGCGCCGACGAAGCGGACGGTGGGATATTCCCGCGCCATTTCGGCGAGATATTGGGGGTGCGAATAGTCGTATCGTTTGTCGCCCGTATGCAGTAAAAAGGGTAGACGTCCCCCCACTACTCGGTACATTTTCTGCGCCGCCTCGCCGTTTATCGCAAACTTTTGGAAGTCGGGATGCAACTTGATACCCTTGAAACCTTTGGCGATGGCCTCGCTGACGGCACGGTCTATTTCGTCCTCGGTGAGGTCTTGGTGCAAGGTCATAAAGGGGATAAATTCGGGGTGCTTTTGGGCTTCCTCTTCGATGAAGCGGTTGATAGACGCCACCTGGTGAGGCACGGTGGCCACCGAATGCACCAAAAAGCGGCTGATACCCGCCGCCTTGCCCTCTTGGAGCAAGGTCTCGGGCGTGCCGTCCCCGAACATGGGCACGTGGTAAAAGTCACCGATGGCCGAGGCGGCCTTGACGGCGATCTTCTGCGGATAGATATGGGCGTGGCAATCGAAAATGGTGTACATAACGCTCCTTTGCGCTTTTTTAGCGGCACGCAATAATCTTAGCACATTTTTCTTCGAGCGCAAAACGTTTGACGCCCTTAGGCAAAAATAATCGAAAAAGTGTTTTCCAACGCAAAAAATATGCGAAATTGATGGAAAAATGTGCCCGCAAGCGCCATAATTCTTTGACTTGACTTTTTTCATTATGATAATATTGATATATGCACAAATTCGTGAACGCCCGCGCGGGGCGGTGCGACAGGCGTGCGCACGTAGTTTTTTTGGAGGAACGTATGGCAGATACGGAACGAGAAAAGCGGGCGGAAATAGCCCTGAGAATTCGTGAGATGCGATTGATCTTCGGGTACACCGAGGCCGAAATGGCCGAGAAGACCGAAGTCGGTCAAGCGGAATATCATCTATATGAGTTGGGGGAACTGGATTTCCCCTTTACCTTTCTCTACAAATGCGCCCATATTTTCGGCATAGGCATTACCGACCTTTTGGAAGGCCGTAGCGCCACGTTGTCGAGTTATACCGTCACCCACGCGGGCGAAGGACAGGTCACCGCCAAGGAATACGGCATCGACATTCAAAACCTCGCCCCCATGTTGCGCAACAAGATCGCCGAGCCGTATTGGGTGCGCTACGAATACGTGGCCGAGCAGCAGGACAAGCCCATTCACCTCACCACCCACCAAGGGCAGGAGTTCGACTACGTCCTCAAAGGCTGTATGAAGATACAAGTAGGCGACAACGTGGAGTATCTCAAAGAGGGCGACAGCATTTACTACAACAGTTCCACCCCCCACGGCATGATCGCGGTGGGCGGCACCGAGTGTTTGTTCTTGGCGGTCGTCTTGCCCGGCGAAGTGTCCACCGAGGCCGAGATACGCGACACGTTTCTCCCCGCGCAGTCCAAGACCACCCGCAAGTTGGTGGCCTCCGACTTCGTACGGGTGGTCGAAGACGAGCACGGCTACCCCGAGAAGGTGACCTTCTCGGGTGAGGAGCGGTTCAATTTCGCCTTTGACGTGGTGGACGTCATCGCCCGCCGCACGCCCGACAAGTTGGCGCTTCTGCATATAGCGAAGGACGGCGTCGAGCGCCGCTTCACCTTCGAGGATATGCGCGTCGGTTCCAACCGCGTGGCCAACTATCTCAAGTCGGTAGGCGTCAAGAAAGGGGACAAGGTCATGCTCGTCCTCAAACGCCACTATCAATTCTGGCTGACCATTTTGGCCCTGCACAAGTTGGGCGCGGTGGCCATTCCCGCCACCAACCAACTGTTGGCGCACGATTTCGAGTATCGCTTCAACCGCGCCGAGGTCAGCACCATCGTGTGCACCGCGGACGGCGACGTGGCGCACCAAGTGGAGTTGGTGGAGCCGAGTTGTCCCACGTTGCAAAACAAGATTTTGGTGGGCGGCAAGCGCGACGGCTGGCGCGATTTCAACGACGAATATCCCTTGTTCGATTCCAATTTCGCCCGCACCGAGGATTCGGCGTGCGGCTCGGACGTGATGCTCATGTTTTTCACGTCGGGCACGACGGGCTATCCCAAGATCGCACAGCACACTTTCACCTATCCGTTGGGGCACTACGTCACGGCCAAATATTGGCATGGCGCTCTGGACAACGGCTTGCATTTCACTATCTCGGACACGGGTTGGGGCAAAGCCCTGTGGGGCAAACTGTACGGGCAATGGCTCGCGGAGGGCGCGGTGTTCGCGTACGACTTCGACCGCTTCGACGCCTCGGTCATACTGCCCATGTTCGCCAAATACCATATCACCAGTTTTTGCGCGCCCCCCACGATGCTGCGCATGATGATCAAAGAGGATATCGCCCAATACGACCTGTCTTCCATTTGGCACATGACCACGGCGGGCGAAGCGTTGAATCCCGAGGTCTATCGTCAATTCCAAAACCTCACGGGGTTGCAGATTCACGAGGGATTCGGGCAGACTGAGACCACCCTCACCATCGCCAACCTCTTGGGCAAGGGGCATAAGATAGGCTCGATGGGCAAGCCCACCCCCGCCTACGATATCGTTTTGTTGGACGCGGACGGCGCCGAGATCACCCACAGCGGTGAGATCGGCGAGATCGCCATCAAGGTGGGCGACAAGCCCCCGTGCGGTCTGTTCGTGGGCTACTATCACGACGAGGAGAAGACCAAAGAGGTCTACCACGACGGCTTTTACCACACGGGCGACACGGCTTGGCGCGACGAGGACGGCTACTATTGGTACGTAGGCAGAGTAGACGACGTCATCAAGTCCTCGGGCTATCGCATAGGGCCTTTCGAGATCGAAAGCGTCATCATGGAGTTGCCCTACGTGTTGGAATGCGGCGTATCCGCCGCGCCCGACGAGGTACGCGGTCAGGTGGTCAAGGCGAGCATCGTCCTCACCAAAGGCACCGAGCCGACCGAGGAACTCAAAAAAGAAATACAAAACTACGTAAAATCCAAAACCGCACCGTACAAGTATCCGCGTATCGTCGTCTTCCGCGACGAATTGCCCAAGACCATCAGCGGCAAAATCCAACGCAACTTGTTATAAGGAGACATCGTGATCAATCTGGACGAGAAAATCAAGCAAATAGCCGGGCGTATCAAAGACCTACGCGAAGTCGAGGGACTGACCGTAGAGTATATGGCGCAGAAGACGGGCACCACCGTAGACGAGTACAAGGCGTGCGAAGGGGGGTTGAGCGACCTCAACTTCACCTTTATCTATCGTTGCGCCCTCGCCTTTGGCGTCAACGCCACCGATATCATCGAGGGCTACAGCCCCCAACTGCAATCGTACACCGTCACCCGCAAGGGCTCGGGGCAGGTCATCGCCAACGCGCACGGCATGACCTACTACAATATGGCCTACGCCTTCCAAAACCGCATCGCCGAGCCGCTCTACGTGCGTAGTGCGTACGACGAGGCGGCGCAGGATAAGCCCATCGAACTCACCTCGCACGCGGGGCAGGAGTGCGATATCGTGGTGGAAGGCTACCTCAAAGTGCAGGTAGGCAAGCACCAGGAGATATTGGGCGCAGGCGACAGCATCTACTACAACAGCGCCACCCCGCACGGCATGATCGCCGTGGGCGGCAAAGACTGCGTGTTCTACGCCATCGTCCTCAATCCCACGGGCGAGCCCATTCCCGAGTTGACGCCCGTAGCCGCCATCGCGGACGGCACGGCGCCCACCAAGGACGACAAGCCGCGTATCTACCAAAAGTTTATCGACGTAGAAGAGGACGAGAACGGCACGCCCACCAAGATTACGTTCAAAAACACCGACGAATTCAACTTCGCCTACGATTTGGTGGACGCTTTGGCCGAGCGTGAGCCCGACAAGACGGCCATGATGTACGTCTCCCGCGATCACGAGGAGACGCGCTTCACTTTCCGCGATATGAAACGCAATTCGGCCCGTTGCGCCAACTATTTCAAGGCGTTGGGCATCAAGAAGGGCGACCGCGTGATGCTCGTGCTCAAGCGGCACTACCAATTCTGGTTCGCCATGCTGGGGCTCAACAAGTTGGGCGCCATCGCCATTCCCGCCACCTGCCAACTGCAATCGCACGATTTCGAGTACCGCTTTCAAGCGGCGGGCGTGTCGGCCATCATCTGCACGGCGGACGGGGACACGGCGCACCAAGCGGACTTGGCGGCGGCCACCTGTCCCGAACTCAAGCACAAGTTGATCGTCAACGGCAAGCGCGAGGGCTGGCGCAGTTTCGACGAGGAATTCAATATGTACAGCACCCACTTCGACCGCACGCCCGACAGTCCCAAGGGCGACGATTTGATGCTGATGTACTTCACGTCGGGCACTTCGGGCTATCCCAAGATCGCCGCGCACAACCACAAGTACCCCTTGGGGCATTTCCACACCGCCAAGTATTGGCACAACGTGGATCCCGACGGCTTGCACCTCACCATTTCGGACACGGGTTGGGCCAAGGCCATGTGGGGCAAGTTGTACGGACAATGGCTCGCGGAGGCCGCGACCTTCGTGTACGACTTCGACCGTTTCAACGCGGCGGATATATTACCCATGTTCGCCCAATACCATATCACCACCTTCTGCGCGCCCCCCACGATGCTGCGCATGATGATCAAAGAGGACATCGGCAAGTACGATTTCTCCTCGGTGCGCCATATGTCCACGGCGGGCGAGGCGCTGAATCCCGAGGTCTATCGTCAATTCGAACGCCTGACGGGCTTGCAGATCCACGAGGGATTCGGCCAGTCCGAGGGCACGATGATGATAGGCAATATGGTGGGCGCACCCCACAAGATAGGGTCTATGGGTAAGCCCGCGCCCATCTATGACGTGCACCTTTTGGACGGCGACGGCAAGGACGTGGCCGACGGCGAAGTGGGCGAGATATGCGTAGACCTGCGCAACGGTTCACCCTGCGGCTTGGCCGTGTGCTACTATCGCGATCCCGAGAATACGGCCGAGGCTTGGCGCGGTGGCTTCTATCACACGGGCGATCTGGCCTGGCGCGACGAGGACGGCTTCTATTGGTACGTGGGCAGAGCGGACGACGTTATCAAGTCTTCGGGCTACCGCATCGGGCCTTTCGAGATCGAGAGCATCATCATGGAACTTCCGTACGTGTTGGAGTGCGGCGTGTCGGCCGTGCCCGACGAAGTCAGAGGGCAGGTGGTCAAGGCGAGCATCGTGCTCACCAAGGGCACCGAAGGCACCGAGGAACTCAAAAAGGAGATACAGCAGTACGTCAAGACGCATACCGCGCCCTACAAGTATCCCCGCGTCGTGGTCTTCCGCGACGAGTTGCCCAAAACGACGAGCGGCAAGATCATTCGCCACAAACTATGATCGAGCGCAGAGTCACCCTGTTTTGCGGCCACTACGGCAGCGGCAAAACGAATATCGCCCTCAATTGGGCGTACCGATTGCGCGAGAAGCATGCTCGGGTGGCCGTAGCCGACCTCGACATCGTCAATCCCTACTTCCGCGCGTTGGACAGCAAGGCCGACCTTGCCGAGCGGGATATACGCCTCATCTGTTCGCCCTACGCGGGCGGCAACCTCGACATTCCCGCCTTGCCGCAGGATATGTACGCCATCACGGATGACCGAGGCTTGGTGTCCGTGCTGGATATAGGCGGCGACGACCGCGGCGCGTTGGTGTTGGGGCGTTTGGCCCCCGCGCTTCTTGCCGAAAACGACTACGAAATGTGGTTGGTCGTCAACAGGTACCGCCCCCTCACGCGCACCGTCGAGGACTGTCTTACGGTCAAAGCCGAGATAGAGTTGGCGGGCGGCATGCCCTTTACGGGCGTGGTCAACAACAGCAATTTGGGGCGCGAAACCACCGCGGAAGACGTGCTGGCGAGTATGCCCTACGCGCGGGCGGTGGCTGAGGCGGCGGGGTTGCCCCTCGTCATGACCTCGGTGCGTGCCGACCTCGCCCACGGGCTCACGGACAAAATAGAGAATATTTTTGCCTTGTCTTTGCAAAAGACGTATTGACGGGGCAAGGGATATAAGGAGAGTAATTATGGCAAAATTGACCTTCAAAAGCGACAACTGCAAAGGGTGCGGTCTTTGCGTGGACGTATGCCCCAAGCAGGTGTTGCGCTTGGCAACCGACAAAATCAACAAGCGCGGTCATCACCCCGTGGAAGCCGCCAACCCCGACGCGTGCGTGGGTTGTGCGTCTTGCGCGCTGATGTGCCCCGATTGCATCATCAAAGTGGAGAGGTAGCGTATGGATAAAGTATTGATGAAAGGAAACGAAGCCATCGCCGAGGCGGCCATCATCGCGGGTTGCCGCCACTATTTCGGCTATCCCATCACGCCGCAAACCGAGATCGCGGCCTATATGGCCAAGCGTATGCCCAAGATAGGCGGCGTATTTTTGCAGGCCGAGAGCGAAGTCGCGGCCATCAATATGGTCTACGGCGTCGCGAGCGCGGGCAAGCGGGTTATGACGTCTTCGTCGAGCCCCGGCGTGTCCCTCAAGGGCGAGGGCTTGTCCTACCTTGCGGGCGCGGATCTGCCCGCATTCGTGGTCAACGTGCAACGCGGCGGCCCCGGTTTGGGCGGCATTCAGCCCAGCCAAAGCGACTACTTCCAGTCTACGAGAGGCGGCGGCCACGGCGACTATCACATGATCGTGTTGGCCCCCTATTCGGTGCAGGAAATGGCCGAACTCACCGTCAAAGGCTTTGAGTTGGCGGACAAGTATCGCATGACCGCCATGGTGTTGGCCGACGGCACGATGGGGCAGATGATGGAGCCCGTGAGCCTCGACCTCGAAGTGGCGCCTCAGCCCGCCAAGCCTTGGGCGACCACGGGTACCAACCTCGCGCGCAAGCACAATATCATCAACAGTCTGTCCCTCGTTCCCGAGGAGTTGGAGCAGCTCAATATCGCCCGCTACGAACGGTACAAGGTGGTGGAGGAGAACGAAACGCGCTACGAGGAGTACCGCATGGAGGACGCCGACGTCGCCGTGACGGCCTTCGGCATCGCCGCGAGAGTCAGCAAAAACGCGGTGGACGAGGCGCGCAAGATGGGCGTCAAGGCGGGACTTATCCGTCCCATCACCTTGTGGCCCTTCCCCAAGGCGCCCTATCTGGCGGCGGCAAAGAAAGTCAAGCAATTCATTTCCGTGGAACTTTCCATGGGGCAAATGATAGAGGACGTGCGCTTGGCCAGCGAGTGCAAAGTGCCCGTCACGCTGTGCAATCGCGTGGGCGGTATGATCCCCACGCCCAAGCAGGTGTTGGAGGCCATTTTGGCCGCCGACAAAGGAGGTAGACTATGATCGTTTTCGACAAACCCCACGCACTCATCGACGTACCCCTTCACTATTGTCCGGGCTGTACGCACGGCATCGTGCACCGTTTGGTGGCCGAGGTGATGGACGAGTTGGGCATCGAGGGCAAGACCATCGGTATCGCGCCCGTCGGTTGCTCCGTCATGGCGTATGACTATTTTAATTGCGATATGATCGAGGCCGCGCACGGCAGAGCGCCCGCCGTGGCTACGGGCGTCAAACGCGCCGACCCCAGCAAAGTGGTGTTCACCTATCAGGGCGACGGCGACCTTGCCTCTATCGGTATGGCCGAGACCGTGCACGCCGCGGCGCGCAACGAGAATATCACGGTCATCTTCATCAACAACGCCATCTACGGTATGACGGGCGGTCAAATGGCGCCCACTTCGCTCGCGGGACAGGTCACGCAGACCTCTCCCTACGGCCGCGATCCCAAGTTGTGCGGCTATCCCATCAAGGTGTGCGAGATGCTCAGGGAATTGGACGGCGCCGAGTATTTGGAGCGCGTGACCGTCAATTCCGTGCCCCACATTCGGGCCGCCAAAAAGGCCATCAAAAAGGCGTTTCAAAATCAGTTGGACGGCAAGGGCTTCTCGTTGGTCGAGGTGCTGTCTTCCTGCCCGACCAACTGGGGCATGACGCCCCAAAACGCGCTCAAATGGATCGAGGAGAAGATGATTCCCGTCTATCCCTTGGGCGTCTACAAGGACAGAAGTGCCGAAGGAGGTAACAAATAATGAGTACCGTAGAGTTTTTGTTTTCGGGCTTCGGCGGGCAGGGCATCCTGTTCGCAGGCAAATTCGTGGCGTACAAAGGCATGGTGGACAACAAGCAAGTCAGTTGGTTGCCCTCCTACGGCCCCGAGATGCGCGGCGGCACGGCCAGCTGTTCGGTCATCGTGTCGGACACCCCCGTGGGTTCTCCCATCGTCAGCGAGCCCGACGTGCTGGTGGCGATGAACCTGCCCTCGTTGGATAGGTTCGAGAAGGCGGTCAAGTCGGGCGGTATCATTTTTATGGACAGTTCCCTTATCGAGCGCAAAGTGACAAGGACGGACGTCACGGTGTACGCCGTACCCGCCACCCGCTTGGCCTCGGACAACGGCTTCCCCACCTTGGCCAACATGGTGCTGATCGGCAAGATTCTCAAAGTGTTGGAGGACTTCGATGAAGCGTCCGTCGCGGCGGCGCTCAACAAGGTCATATCGGCCAAGCACGCGGATATGCTCGAAGTCAACCGAAAGGCTATGCAATTAGGCGCGGATTACCGAGAGTAACCCGCACGCAACGATAAAAGAGGTAGTATTATGGATATCCAATTCGTCAAAACCACTTGTCCCAAAGCCAAACCCGATCCCGATACCTTGGGCTTCGGCCAAATCTTTTCCGACCATATGTTCCGCATGGAGTACAATCCCCAAGAGGGTTGGCACAACGCTCGCATCGTACCCTTCGAGAACATCAGCCTGCATCCCGCCTCCACCGTATTGCACTACGGTGCGGAGATATTCGAGGGACTCAAAGCCTACCGTCGCGCGGACGGCAAGGTGCAATTGTTCCGTCCCATCGAGAATATTCGCCGTCTCAACAATTCGGCCGAGCGTTTGTGCTTGCCGCAGATCCCCGAGGACGTGGCGCTCGAAATTCTCACCGAGTTCGTCCGCGTAGAGCAGGATTGGACGCCTTACAAGAAGGGCACGTCCCTCTATCTGCGCCCCTTCCTCTTCGGCGACGACAAGACCTTGGGCGTACACACCATCAAAGAGGCGCAGTTCATCATCATCGCTTCGCCCGTGGGCAGTTACTACAAAGAGGGCATCAACCCCGTGCGCATCATGATCGAGTCCGAGGACGTTCGCGCGGTACGCGGCGGCACGGGCTATGCCAAATGCGGCGGCAACTACGCGGCTTCTACCCGCGCGGGTAAGAAGGCCGAGGCCGAGGGCTATTCCCAAGTGCTGTGGCTGGACGGCGTGGAGCGCAAGTATATCGAAGAGGTGGGCGCTATGAACGTCATGTTCAAGATCGGCGGCAAGGTGGTCACGCCCAAATTGACGGGTTCCATTTTGCCGGGCATCACCCGCAAGAGTTGCATCGAAGTGCTCAAGAAAGAGGGCTATACCGTAGAGGAGCGCCTGTTGTCCGTGGACGAGTTGGGCGCGGCTTTGGCGGACGGCACCTTGGAAGAAGCCTGGGGTTGCGGTACGGCGGCCGTCGTGTCGCCCATCGGCGAACTCAACTATTTGGGCAAGAAATATATCATCAACGACAACCGTATCGGCGCGGTGACGCAACACCTCTACGACACCCTCACGGGCATTCAATGGGGCGAGATCGAGGACGAATTCGGTTGGACGTATCAAATCTGAAACAATAAGGCGGTAGACGTATGAAGCAGGTCAAAATAGCAGATATGACGCTTTGTCAAGGGGAATATACCTTCAAAGAGAAGTTGGAAATCGCACGGCAGCTGGACGCTTTGGGTGTGGACGCCATCGAGTTGCCCGCGCTCACGCAGTCCAAGTCGGACGAGGTTTTACTACGGACCATGGCCTCTTTCGTACGACTTAGCCACCTTTCCGTGGCCGTCTCGGACGACTTGCAGCTCGAACGGGCTATGGCGGTCTTGGACGGCGTAGAGGGCGCCATCGTGCGCGTGGAAGTGCCCGTATCCACCGTGGGTATGGAGTATTTCCACCAAAAGAAAGCATCCAAAATGATAGAATGGATTGCCCAAGCGGTGGCCAAGGCCAAGACCGCGTACACGGTGGAGTTTTGCGCGTTGGACGCCACGCGCGCCGAGAAAGAGGTGCTTTTGGCCGCGCTCGACGCCGCCGTCAAGGGGGGCGCGGACTTCGTGTCCGTCTCGGACGAAGCGGGGCAGACTTTGCCCGACGACTTCGCCGTGTTGGTCAAGGAGATCGTGGATTTCGTCGCGGTACCCGTGGGCGTGCGCCTCTCGGACGACAAAGGCCTCGCGGTAGCGGGGGCGGCGTTGGCCGTCAAAGCGGGCGCTACGTGGGCAAAAGCCGGCGTATCGACCACCTATGCGGACCTCGAGACGCTGGTAAAATTGCTCAAAGACGGGCGGGAACTCTACGGTGTGGATATGGCGGTGGACGCCACGCGTCTGCATCGCACGGTGGCCCAAATCAAGGATGTGCACCTTCTCAAGCAAGAGGAGACCGCGCACAATTACGACAATGACGTTCTTCTCAAAGTGACGGACGACAAAAAGCGCGTGTTGGAGGTGGCCGCCGGCATCGGCTACGACCTTTCCGACAACGAGCAGGACTCGGTGTACGAGGAGTTTTTGCGCGTCGCCAAGAAGAAAAAGGTGGGCGTCAAAGAGTTGTCGGCCATCGTCGAATCGGTGGCTACGCAGTCGCCCATCGTCTACAAGTTGGATAGTTTCGTCATCAACAGCGGCAATATCATTACGTCGAGCGCGCAGATCACCGTCCTCAAAGACAACGCGGTATTGCACGGCGTGTCCATAGGCGACGGCCCCATCGACGCGTCTTTCCGCGCCTTGGAGCAGATAGTGGGCGCGCATTACGATTTGGACGATTTCCAGATCCGCGCCGTCACCGAGGGCAGAGAGGCCGTGGGACAGGCGCAGGTCAAGTTGCGCGCCAAGGGTAAGGTGTTCGCGGGCTTCGGCGTTTCGACGGATATCATCGGCGCCTCCATTCGCGCCTACCTTTCCGCCGTCAACAAAATCGTGTACGAGGAGCAATGATGAAACTGTCTTTTTCCACCAAAGGGTGGCATAACGATAAATTCGACGGCTTTTGCCGACGCGCCGTTTCGTTGGGCTTCGGGGGCATCGAGCTTCACAATATCGCCAACGCGCTGTTCGCCGACAAGTCGGGCGATCTGTACGCGGAGAACGCGCCGCGCACCCGTCGCACCTTGTACGAAGAGGGGATCGAATTGCCCTGCATAGACGCTTTGGCAGACGTGGCCGACGCGGTCGGCAACGAACGCGCCACGGCCGAGGTCACCCAATGCATTGTGCTGGCCGAGGCGTTCAAGATCCCGTACGTGCGCATCAAAACACAGCGCAAGGATTTGGCCGCCGTGGCGGCCGTGGCCGATTTCGTGCGGTACGTACTGCCCTTGGCGCGTCACGCCAAGGTGGTGCTGCTCATCGAGACGGCGGGCGTGTTCGCCGACACGTCGGTGCTACGCTCGCTTTTGGAAGAATTCGCCGACGACAATTTGGCGGCTTTGTGGAATCTGTCCGCCGCCTATTTCGGCAAGGGCGAATCGCCCGAAGAGGTCATTCGCAATTTGGGCGCCTACGTGCGCCACGTACACGTCAACGACGCGGTCAAGTCGGACGCGGGCTTCGACTATCGCTTGATGGGCGAGGGCGACCTGCCTCTCGGGGATATTATGCTCGCCCTGCGTTCGGTCAACTACGACGGGTATTTGTCTTTGGTATGGGATCCCACTTGGTGCGAGGAGTTGTCGGACGAAGACATCATCATGGCCCAATACGTGGAGTATATGCACGGGTTCGATCCCGCGTTCCGCGCACGGCGCACCTTATATCACAATAACGCGGGCACGGGCGTGTTCGTATGGAAGAAGGAGACCTTGATAGACGCCACCTTCTCGCAGGTTCTGGACCGAATGGTGGAGGAGTTCCCCGACCAATACGCGTTCAAATACACCACTTTGCAGTACACGCGCACCTATGCCGAGTTCCGTCAAGACGTGGACACCTTCGCGCGGGCGTTGGTGGCCATGGGCGTCAAGGCGGGTTCGCACGTCGCCGTGTGGGCGACCAACGTGCCCCAATGGTACATTGCTTTTTGGGCGACGGTCAAGTTGGGCGCGGTGCTGGTCACCGTCAATACGGCGTACAAGATACACGAGATCGAGTATTTGCTCAAACAATCGGATACGCACACCCTCATTATGACCAAGGGGGCCAAGGATTGCGACTACGGCGCCACCATCGCCGAGTTGTGTCCCGAGTTGGCCTCCAAGTCCCCCGAGGACGCGTTGCACGCCAAGCGGTTGCCTTTCTTGCGCAACGTGGTCACGGTCGGGTACAGTCAGGCGGGTTGTCTCACGTGGGAAGAGGCGTGGGCGATGTCCAAGCGCGTGCCCTTGGAAAAGGTGCTGCGCATGGCGGCCATGGTGGACAAGCACGACGTGTGCAATATGCAATATACGTCGGGCACCACGGGCTTCCCCAAGGGCGTGATGCTCACCCATTACAATATCGTCAACAACGGCAAAGCCATCGGCGACCGTATGGATTTGTCCACGGCCGACCGTATGATGATACAGGTGCCCATGTTCCATTGCTTCGGCATGGTGCTGGCGATGACGGCCTCTATGACGCACGGCGTCACTCTGTGTCCCTTGCCGTATTTTTCGGCCAAATCCTCGTTGGCGTGTATCAACGCCGAGCATATCACGGCCTTCCACGGCGTGCCCACCATGTTCATCGCCATGCTCGAGCACCCCGATTTCGCCAAGACCGACTTTTCCTATATGCGCACGGGCATTATGGCGGGCAGTCCCTGTCCCATTTCCACCATGCGTCAAGTGGTCGAGGAGATGAATATGCGCGAGATCACCATCGTTTACGGGCAGACCGAGGCTTCGCCCGGCTGTACGATGAGCAGTACGGACGATCCCATCGACGTGCGCGTGGCCACGGTCGGACGCCCCTTGCCCGATATCGAGTGCCGTATCGTGGACCCCGACACGGGGTTCTATTGCCCCGATAACGTGACGGGCGAGTTCCTCGCGCGCGGGTACAATTTGATGAAAGGGTACTACAAGATGCCCGAGGCCACCGCCGAGACCATCGACCGCGATGGTTGGCTCCACACGGGCGACCTCGCTTGCCGCACGCCCGAGGGCAACTTCCGCATCACGGGGCGGCTCAAGGACATGATCATACGCGGCGGCGAGAACATCTACCCCAAGGAGTTGGAGGAGTTCATTCTCACCCATCCCAAGGTCAGCGACGTGCAGGTGGTGGGTGTGCCCGACGAGCAGTACGGCGAAGAAGTGGCGGCGTTCGTCATTCTCAAATCGGGCGAAACCCTCACCGAGAAGGACCTCAAAGCCTATATGTTGGCCAACATCGCGCGCCACAAAGTGCCCCGCTACGTCATCTTTGTGGACGTGTTTCCCATGAACGCCGCAGGCAAGATACTCAAATATCAACTCCGCGAGGACGCCAAAGCCTACGTCAAATCCCTTTCGACGAAGTAAGGCGGCATTGCGTAGGCGCATACCGAACGAAACTCAAAAAGGACGTATCTATCCGTTGGAAGATACGTCCTTTTTCGTTGCTTATTTACCCATATATGACTTCTATGTCCTTCTCGGCCTCGAATATCGTTTTGCCATCGAAGATTTTTGCATTTTCAAAGGCATCGACGCATTCTCGTCTATCTTTTGACGTAAATGAAAACAGCGTTTTGCAGTCTTCTTCAATGGTATAAACAGTTAACGTATATGGTCCGTCTGTTTCGTTGACAAATCCGGCAATCATATATCGTTTCCCATTATAGGCTATCTCTTTTTCGGGATTATGATATAAATCATCAATGAATTCATTTAAATAGTTTCCGTGCATTTTATTTCACTCCTTTAAAGAATTTCTTATATTTTTCATACTCACTTTTGGTAATTTCTCGTGCAGGGAGTCGGTGATCTATCCCGGGCGACGAATAATCGTGAACATGAAAAACGTGTTCTCCGTGTTTTGACATTCCTTCTTCAAAGTGATAGCCAATCTCGAAAATGGGAACCCAACTACTTTTAATCTACCCATTGGATTTCATTCTCTACGCTCCAAAATGACTTACCATTGAAAATCAACGCCTTTTCAAAAGCTTCAACACACTCTTTTGCAGTATTAGCAACGTATTTCCAGATGCCAATATTATCTGTTTTAGGATATAATTGATCCAGCGATAAAACATACTGTCCGTCCTCCCACCACCCTTGAATCATATACTTTACACCCATAAACACAAATGTAATATCACATCCACCATAAAGTGTTTCGATGAACTCGTTTGCATTTCCATCTCTCATAACAATACTCCTTTGAAATACTTTTTATATTTTTCTATCATGTCTGGAGTCAAAGGCTTTGCTTTTGATCTTCCCCCATTTCCAGTCTTACTCAAACTAAACGATTTGTCGTACGTATGATAATGTAATATGGGTTCTTGTGTGCCCGTTATGCTTTTTTCCGCATGATAAGCTATTTCCAAATACAAACACTTATCGCTATCGTAAAACCGCATCTCTCTGAAAACACCATTGTCTAATTTTATATATGCAGCACTTGAATGTGCAGATTCGGGTAGACCATGTTTCCCGCTTCCTTTTATTCCTTCCAAGACCTTAACGCCTTCTATTTTCCCAACCATCTCATAGTTATATGCCACATTGTTTCCGCTTGCAAAAGTACCTCTACCGCCCATTTCGATTGACCCTCCTTGTTTTTTGATAGTCAATCGCCACGATATTACCTTGCATTTCGGGGAACGGATCTCCAAGACAGATAACAGCGGCGGGCTTTATCTTTTCCATCATAGCATTATAGCCACGAAGAAAAGCCGTTTTGTTACGCTTGCAACCTACCATTCCGATTGCCACAATTGCTCCTTCTTCAATGCCGTCAAAGCAGAAGTCGAAACTTGCGGTATCACTCCAACTAACCGTGGGAACAACAGTCAGCCCTTTGCTTTGCCAATACGCTCCGCACCACCGGTTACGGAACACGTTGAACAACTGTATCACTCGGGGCATTTCCGCATAAAGGCTGTAGTCCGGCGTCAGCAAGAACTTGTATTGACTAAGCCTACCGAGTGATTTATCATAGTTATAATAAATCCCTTCCATTCGATAGTCGTCGATAAAGAAATGGACGCCTTTTGCTTTGTTTTCGTCGATATCGTTTGTTCTTATGTCAGAATAACAAATCAAATCGACTTTGCTTACATCAAGTTCGTTTTTACGGACAATCGGAATGTTCCACTTGCCGAACGCATCGAACTCATTGCGCAGAAAGGTCTGTTTCGACCTCGCTTCGATAGTACGCATAATGTACCTCCTTAAAAAGATTTTTGTTTGCCTTTTCTTGAAAGGCTAAAGCAAAACACCTTGACATAAAAGAGGTTATATGCTAATATAGACATTGGGAGAGCTATTATAGCATTTACCAACTAACTCTGACCGATTGTTGCAGCAAAAGGTCGGAGTTTTTCTTTTATGTAAAGCATTCGATTTGAATGCTGTTGTTTCAGCAACCTATTCTCGATAGGATTTCATTGAGTATTTTCTATTCTTTTACGTTTGGCACCACCTTCTCTAAAAAATATTTTGTTTGAGAATCCGTACTTTTTGTTTTTGCAACAATTTGATCGAATGTCATATCTTTGCATTTGTCGTACGGTATCATCAACTCTCCGCTCAAAGCCATCGCTTGCCATTCTGTACTCCTATAGCAAGGTACGACTTTGCGTGCATATACAATAGGTTTTCCGGTTGCATTATATTTTGGCTTCACTCCGCACACGTGAACAAGGAAAAAGTGCGCAATCTCATGATTGATAAAACTCAAATGACTCCTATGTCCTTTGCACGCACCCTCATAGACGGTCCTTCTTATGTGGATACAGTAACAATCATCTTCCTCCGCACTTAGATACGCCATGCAGTCCTTTTCAAATAGAGAATCTTCTTCGACAATATGATATACTTGGTCGGGGAACTTGAGCTCAATTAGGTTCAGCACCTTCATCACAGGGAAACATAGCGTTTTTATACGAAAAAACTTTCGTATCCACTCCGCAATATCTCTAATCTGTTGTCGAGATAATCCAACTATCGCCTCATACTCCATCGTCCGAATCTCCTAATATTGCTCTTATCGAATCCATTTCTTCGTCAGTCAAGCCAGGCAGTTTGCGTTGAAACATAATAGCGAGTTTCTTCCCGTTGATATTCATCTGCCCGATATCAATGCGTACGCTCGATTTTTGTTCACAATACGCATCATATAATTCCTCCCGTTCCTTTTCGGAAAGGTGATAGTGAGTGCTAATTGCATCTATCCATCCATCGGGAACGTTCTTTTTCCCCGTTAAAACGGCAGAAACAAAAGCTGTTGTCCCACTCGTAAAAGAAGCCACATCACACAATGTTTCATCATTATCTATCATCAACTTTCTCACAATCTTTCCAAAGGTAGTGTACCCCATTTGTCATATCCTCCTTTATATTTGTGTTGTGGTCATTATCATTATATGGCAAATGAAAGCGATTGTCAACCATTATTTGCAAAAAATTAACCCATAAGGTTATTTTTACAAAAAATGTAGTACCTTAGCAAAGAGATAGTTTAATGCGGTAGTCCTTGCGTAAGCTTTGTATGCGCGATATCATTTTTTGTACTGCGCGTATACGCATACGCGTGCACGCGCTATGCCGCTTGCGTTTTGCGGCGGGCGAAGAGGGCGGACAGGCCTTTCTTGCACAAGGCGTAGAGTACGGCCGCCGTCAGCGAAAGGGCGAAAATGACGAGATGGTAGCACGCGAAGGGCAACGCGACCGAAGCGTACTCGAAGAGAGAAATGAATACGGGGTGGAAGAGGTAGATGGCGAGGGAGATACCGCCGAGGAAGCCGAACGCCGCGTTGAGGCGGGCGTTCTTGACGATGAGCCCTTTGCCCGCGAAGGTGATGGTGATGGCGCCGAAGGTGCATACCACGGCGACGATCATCGTGACGTAGGCGTAATCGGCGGGGAATGGAACGAAACCGAATACGATGGGTATGGTGTACAACAGGATCTCGAGGACGGGCAGCACTTTCGCCGCGCTTTGTTTGGTTTCCTTTTTGCCGACGAACGCGGCGAGGTAGTAGGCGAACATACCTACGCACATTTCGCCCCAGGCCCTGAGGTCGTAGACGAAGTTTTGCGGAAGCGCCCAATGGGTGGCGAGGCCGCAGGCGACCAAGGCGACGACGAGTAGGCCGACCAATATCAAGGTGACGAATACGCCCTTGAGTTTTTTGCGCAAGGCCAAGGCGGTGGGCACCATAAAGAGCATGGTGACCAACATGGCGGAGAGGTACCATTCGGGGACGATAAGGGCTTGATTGAACGAGCCGTCCCACACCACCGCCATATGTACGAGGAATACGCTGGGCAGACCTTTGACGACGAGCCCGCCCGCCTCGGCAAGCCGCGTGCACAGCAACACGACCACTATGCCCACGATGGCGACAAAATGTACCGGCAATATGCTTTTGACTTTGCCCCACATAAACTTACCCGTCTCGGGCAGGAGTTTATACGCGTCTTTGGCGGCGATCTTCTCGATGGAACGCGCCAGGAAGTAGCCCGACAGCAAAAAGAAAAACTCCACAGCCAACGCGCCGCCCGCAAAGAATTGCAAGCCTTCGCCCGCCCAGGTCATTTGGACGTGGTATCCCACCACGAGCAAACTGAACAAAAAACGCATTAATTCCACCAAGTTGTTCCGTGTCTTAGCCATACCAAAGGCCTCCAAGGTCTAATACGACCATTATCGTATATCCGACGGAAAATGTCAAGTTATGTCAAACGGGCGTCCCGTGTCACATCAAGCGTTTTGCGACACCTTTTGGCCTGCAGCGTATGAATATCCCGAAGTAAAATGTATAAATATTACGAATAAACGCATATAAACGGGCGAAAAATGCATATAATGGGGGATTTTTTGATATTTATTAAAAAGTTGGTGCATTTGCTTGCATAGATTCGGTCGGTTGTTGTAAGATATAACTATCAAAACAAAACCAAACAAAAAGGAGATCGAATATATGAAAAAATTGATTGCAATTATTATGGTAGTCGCCTTGGCCGTCATCGGATGCTCGGCTTTGGCCGCTTGCTCCAACACGGAGAAGACTTTGCAGGTTTACACCAACGCGGGCTTCGCGCCCTTCGAGTACGTGGACACCAACGGCAAGGTCGTGGGCGTCGATATCGACATTATGAACTATATCGGCAAAGAACTCGGCTACAAAGTTATCATCAACGATATCGAGTTCAAAGAGATACTCAACCAGGTGCAAGGCAACAAGTTCGCCGTAGGCGCCGCCGGTATGTCCAAGAACGACGAGCGTGACAAAGTGGCCATTTCGTCCATCGTGTACGCCACTTCCGTCCAATACGTCATCGCCCCCAACGGCACCTTCGCCGACAACGCCGTGGTGACGCTCGACCAACTCCTTGCCGCCGCCAACAAGATCGGTATCCAAGCGGGTACGACCGGCCAATACCTCGTAGAGGACTACATTGCGGCGAAATCGGCCGCCAACAGCACCATCGAGTATGCCAACGCCATCGTGGCCAGCACGGACATCGGTTCGACCTTGGGCGCCGTCGTCATTGACGAATTGCCCGCCAAGTCCATCGCCGCGTCCAAGAGCAACCTCTCTTGCTGGAAGATCGACGCCGAGCCGGAAAGTTACGTGCTCTACTTCAACAAGGATGCCGGCGACCTCGTCAAGAGCGTCAACACCGTTTTGGAAAAGATGATCAAGGACGGCACCATCAACCAATATATCATCAATCACAGCAACGGCAACTGATATAGTTTTGCCGCACGGGAGAAAGAATGTCATTCAGTGAAACAATCACGTATATATGGAGTGTTCGAGGCTTGGTTTTTGAAAGCCTCGGCATTTCATTGTTAATCGCGTTGGGCGCCATCATCATCGGCTTCGTCATCGGCGTTTTGCTCGCCGTCGTGCGTATCGCTCCCAAGACCAACGTCGTTGTCAAGTTTCTTGACAAGATCGCCCAACTGTATATCACGGTCATTCGCGGCACGCCGACGATGGTACAGCTTCTCATTATGTACAGCTCCATCATGGTGGGGTTCAAATACCTCGAGACCAACATACTCGTGCCCATCGTGGCCTTCGGCATCAACAGCGGCGCCTATATGGCCGAGATCATTCGTTCGGGCATCAATTCGGTGGACGTCGGCCAGATCGAGGCGGGGCGCAGCGTGGGTTTGAGTTGGGTGACGACCATGTGGAAGATCGTCATTCCGCAGGCCATCAAGGTGGTCATTCCCACCATCTTCAACGAGATCATCATTTTGGTCAAGGAGACCTCGGTCGTCAGCGTCATCGCCTTGCGTATGGGCGGCATACAGAAGTGGGATCTATTGGGCCTTACCAGCAAGATGGCCGTGGCTAAGCCCGCCACCTACAACGCGTTTCTATACACGGCGGCGGCTTTGTACTTGATCGTCGTGTTGCTGCTGACGCTTGTGCAAAAGGGCATAGAAAAGAGGATGAAGATAAATGAGCGACGCCATTGATACTACTATGAATACGGATACGACCGAAACGCGTCAGCCCCTTATCGACGTGCGCTATCTCACCAAGAAGTTCGGCGACCTTTTGGTGCTGGACGAGATCTCCACCAAGATATACGCAGGGGAGTGCGTGGTCATCATCGGCCCGTCGGGCGGTGGCAAAAGCACGTTTTTGCGCTGTCTCAACGTGTTGGAGGACCCCACGGCGGGCGAAATCTTCTTCGACGGCGACGACCTCACCGACCTCAAGATCGACATCAATCTTTGTCGGCAGAAGATGGGCATGGTGTTTCAGCAATTCAACCTGTTCAACAACCTCACTGTGATGAAAAACATCACCTTGGCGCCCATCATCGTGGGCAAAAAGCGGCTCAAAGCGGCCAAACGCAACAACCGCGTCATGCCCGCCTACAACAAGTGGTTGGAGCGCAACAAGAAGCGCATCTACGCGCGGATAGACGCCAAATTGGCCAAAGCGCGCGCCGTCATCGAGGAGACGAACGCACAGTTGAAGCCCGTTGAGGAAGCGTGGGAAAAGACCAAATACAACTACGAGCGCAAAGGGCGCACGATGGTGGGCTACGACCCCAAACTCACCAAAGAAAAACTCAAATTGGTCACCAAGATAGAGAACGCCGAGCGCGTGGTGGATCGCACGACCTACCCGCAACCCAAGCAGTATATCGAGCCCGAGTTCGCCACCAAAAAAGAGATCGTGGAAGCGGCCAACGCCAACGCCAGACGCTTGTTGGAGCGCATCGGGCTTGCGGAGAAGGCGGACGTATATCCTTCCACTTTGTCGGGCGGGCAAAAACAGCGTATCGCCATCGTCCGCGCCTTGGCCATGAATCCCAAGGTAATGTTGTTCGACGAGCCCACGTCGGCCTTGGACCCCGAGATGGTGGGCGAGGTGCTGGACCTCATCAAGCAGATCGCCGAGGAGGGTATGACGATGGTCATCGTCACGCACGAGATGGGCTTCGCCAAAGAGGTGGGTAGTCGCGTCTTGTTCATCGACCAAGGCAAGATCGCCGAGGACAACACCCCCAAGGAGTTGTTCGAGAACCCCCAAAACCCGCGTCTAAAAGAGTTTTTGTCCAAGGTGCTTATGTAGTTTCGCCCCGTATTTGCGCGTGGCGAAACGTCCTATAAGGGTGCTTGTTACCAAAAAAGGTGTGTACGTACACACCTTTTTTGGTTTTTTCTTCGCCGCCTATCACAGTTTCTCTATCACGTAGTCCGCGAATTCTTTGGCGGTCGCGCCCGTACTGTTGCCCGTCATCACGACGCGTTTTTCGGTTTCGTTGCACGTGATGAGCGCGCTTTCCAATCGGCTCGCTTTTTCGCCGTAGCCAATGTGGCGCATGAGCATGGCCGCCGCTTTCATCACGCTGGAGGGGTTGGCGTATTCGCCGCGACCTTCCTGCATCATGCGTAGGCCCGAGCCGTGTATCGCCTCGAACATGGCGTGGCGGTCGCCGAGGTTGGCGCTACCCGCCGTACCCACGCCGCCCTGTATCTGCGCGGCTTCGTCCGTGATGATATCGCCATAGAGGTTGGGCAGCACGAACACCTGATACTTGTTGCGGTTGCGCGCGTTGACCAGGTTGGCGGTCATAATGTCGATATAGTATTCGTCCGCGGTGATCTCCGGATATTCTTGGGCGATGCGATGGCATATCGCCGAGAACTTGCCGTCCGTTTTCTTCATAATGTTGGCCTTGGTGATGATGGCCACCGAGGTTTTGCCGTTTTGGCGGGCGTACTCGAAGGCGGCGCGCGCGATGCGCTCGGTGCCGAGGTCTGTGGTCACTTTGAAATCCATCGCCAACTTGCCCTCTATCTCCACGCCGCGGCTACCCAGCACGTACTCGCCTTCCGTGTTCTCGCGGAAGAAGGTCCAATCGATGCCCTCTTGGGGCACGACCACGGGGCGCACGTTGGCGTAGAGGTCCAACTCGCGGCGCATAGCCACGTTGGCGCTCTCCAAGGTGCCGCCGTTGAGGGTGGTGGTGGGACCTTTCAAAATGACGTCGCACGCTTTGAGTTCGGCCAGCACGTCGTCGGGGATGGCTTTGCCTACGGCGATGCGGTTTTCGATGGTCAGGCCCTCTATGTCGCGCAGTTCCACGCGGCCTTTGGCTATTTCGTCCGCAAGCAGGTATTCCATCACGCGCTTCGCTTCGCGCATGATGATGGGTCCTATGCCGTCGCCCGCGCACAATCCCACCGTGATATGGGGCGCGTTGATCCAGTCCACTTTGCCCGTTTCGGCCGCCATGCGGTCGCACCGCTCGAGTTGTTCTTCGAGTAAACGGCGATAGGCCGCCACCGCTTGTTCCACTTGTTGTTGGATATTGCTCATACGTCCTCCTATTGTAATTGCGTGCCCGTGTAGGCCAACAGGCCGCCTGCTTTCAAGATGGCCTTTTGTCGGTCGGTAAAGGCACAGATAAGGGGTATACGTACCCCGTTCGTTTCGTCCACCAAGGTCATTTTGCCCTCGTCCATACCCTTCCAAACGCCCGCGATGGACAGCTTGTCGCCTTGGGCGATCTTGTCGTAGTCGGCGGCGTTTTGGAAGGTGAGGGGCATGATGCCCGCGTTGATGAGGTTGGCCGTGTGAATACGGGCGAAACTCTTGGCCACCACGGCGCGTACGCCGAGGTAGAGGGGCACCAACGCCGCGTGTTCGCGCGAGGAACCCTGCCCGTAGTTGACGCCGCCCACCACGACGCTTTGCTCGGCGGCTTTGGCCCGTTCGGCAAAGGTCTTGTCGCACACGGCGAAGCAGAATTGCGAGAGGTAGGGGATATTGCTGCGGTAGGGCAGTATTTTGGCGCCTGCGGGCATAATGTGGTCGGTGGTGATATTGTCGCCCACTTTCAGGACGAGCTCGGCCGTCAGTTCGTCCCCTTGCGGTCTTGCTTCGGGGAAGGGCTTGATATTCGGCCCGCGCACTATTTCCACCTGTTCGGCCTTGTCGGGCGATACGGGCGCAAGTACCGCCGTATCGTCCAAGGTAAACGCGTCGGGCAAGGTGACGTTCACGTCCACGCCCAACGTGCGGGGGTCGGTGATATAGCCGGTGAGAGCCGCCGCCACCGCCGTTTCGGGCGAAACGAGGTACACTTTGGCGTCCGCCGTTCCGCTACGGCCGAGGAAATTGCGGTTGAAGGTGCGCAGACTCACGCCCGCCGAGTTGGGGGAGAACCCCATGCCGATACACGGACCACACGCGCATTCGAGAAGGCGTGCGCCGCTCGACAGAATATCCACCAACGCGCCCGATGCAGACAGCATTTTGAGCACTTGCTTGCTGCCCGGCGACACGGACATACTCACGTCGGGGGAGATGGTGCGTCCCTTGAGCATGGCGGCCACCTTGTACATATCCAAGAGGGAACTGTTGGTGCAACTGCCCACGCACACCTGGTCCACCTTGGTACCCGCCAGGCTTGCCACCGTCACCACGTTGTCGGGGCTGTGGGGGCAGGCGATAAGGGGTTCCAACTCGTCGAGGTCGATATCGATCACGCGGTCGTAACGAGCGTCCTCGTCCGAGGCGAGGGGCACGAAGTCCTTTTCGCGACCTTCCGCCGCCAAAAACGCGCGGGTGATCTCGTCCGAGGGGAAGATAGAGGTGGTAGCGCCCAACTCCGTCCCCATATTGGTGATGGTGGCGCGCTCGGGCACGGACAAGGTCTTGACGCCTTCGCCGCCCCATTCCACGATATAGCCCACGCCGCCCTTGACGGACAGAATGCGCAGTATTTCCAGACTGACGTCTTTGGCGGTCACGAAGGGCCGCAACTTGCCCGTCAGGTTTACTTTGATCATTTTGGGCATCGTGATATAGTACGCGCCGCCGCCCATGGCCACCGCCACGTCCATACCGCCCGCGCCGAATGCCAGCATACCCAAGCCGCCGCCCGTGGGGGTGTGGCTGTCCGAACCGATGAGGGTTTTGCCGGGCACGCCGAACCGCTCGAGGTGTACTTGGTGGCAAATGCCGTTGCCGGGGCGGGAGAACCAAATGCCGTGTTTGGCGCACACCGACTGAATGTAACGGTGGTCGTCCGCGTTCTCGAAGCCCGACTGTAGGGTATTGTGGTCGATATAGGCCACGCTCTTCTCGGTGCGCACCTGCCCCACGCCCATACTCTCGAATTCCAGATAGGCCATAGTGCCCGTGGCGTCCTGCGTGAGGGTTTGGTCGATGCGGAGGGCGATTTCCGTCCCCGCGACCATTTCACCCGATACGAGGTGAGCTTTGATGATTTTTTCGGCAATCGTCAGTCCCATTATAATCTATCCTCCTGCTCCAACGTGTGATCGCGTGCCTTGCGCACGTGTTCTATCATCAATTTGTCCGCCGCGTCGGCGTCGTGCGCCGCCAGCGCATCGTACACGGCGCGGTGCTCGGCCACGGAAGCCTGCGCCCTCGACGAAACGGACATGGCCGCCCGACGATAGCGCTGTATCTTCTTGTGCAAAGGAATGAGCGTGTCGTACAGGATGGTGCTGCCCGAATATTGATAGATTTGACGGTGGAATTGGCTGTCCATACCCTTGATGCTGTCGGGGTTTTGCTTTTCGGTGTAAAATTCCTGCAACTCCAAGGTCTCTTTGAGTTCGGCCAACTGTTTGTCCGTAATGTACTTGGCCGCCTCGCGCGCCGCCAATCCCTCTATGCGGATACGGATGGCGTAGATATCCGCCAAGTCCTTCTTGGTGACGCCGAGCACGAGGATGCCGCGGGGGGTGATTTCCACCAGCCTTTCCTGCTCCAATCGGCGCAAAGCGTCACGAATAGGGGTACGCGATACCCCCAAATCCGCTACCAACTTCATTTCGGTAAGGGTGTCGCCGCGTTGGTAGTTACCCCACAGTATTTCGTCCTCCAACCGTTCGAAAACCTGGTCTGATAATGATACGGGTTTGTGTTCAAACATAGCAATCTCCTTTGCGTGTCGTTATAGTCTTCTCAATTTGCCTTGGGACAGCACTTCGATCTTCTCTTCCAACTCGGCAACCGACAGGGTGGTCTGTCTGCCGTCCGCGTATTCCTCGTCAATCCACGCTTTGACGGCCACCACCAAAGGATCGCGCTTGTCGATGGCCTCGTTTGCCGAGAGGCTGTAGTTCTCGTTGATCCAGTAGGCGATGCCCGCCAAGCCCGAGTTTTGCCCCAGCATAACGGTCGGGCGGCGGTTGAGGATCTTGGTGGTGTCGAAAATATTGTATATCTCTTCGTCTTTCAGCAATCCGTCCGCGTGAATGCCCGCGCGGGTGACGTTGAAGTTGCGCCCCACGAAAGGCGTCATCGGCGGGATCTTGTACCCGATCTCTTTTTGGAAGTAGTCGGCTATCTCTGTGATGGCGGTGGGGTCCATGCCGTCGAAACTGCCGCGAAGCCCCGCGTACTCGAAGACCATCGCCTCCAAGGGCACGTTGCCCGTCCGCTCGCCTATACCCAATAGCGAGCAGTTGACGCCCGACGCGCCGTACAGCCACGCCGTCGTGGCGTTGGTGACGGCCTTGTAGAAGTCGTTGTGCCCGTGCCATTCGAGCATTTCGCTGGGCACGTCCGAGTAGTGTTGCAAGCCGTAGATCATGCCCGGCACGCTGCGCGGTATCTCCACCTCGGGGTAGGGTATGCCGTAGCCCATGGTATCGCAAGCCCGTATACGTACGGGGATGTTTGCGTCACGGCTCATTTTCATCACCTCGTTGACAAAGGGCACGACGAAGCCGTAGAAGTCGGCGCGCGTCAGGTCTTCCAGGTGACAGCGCGGCATAACGCCCGCCTCGAACGCGTCGCCTATTGTGGCGATATACTTGTCCATAATGGATTTGCGGTCGCTCTTCATTTTCTTGAAGATATGATAGTCGCTGCAACTCACCAATATGCCCGTCTCGCGGATGCCCATATCCCGCACCAAGCGGAAATCCTCGCGGCTCGCGCGTATCCAAGTGGTGATTTCGGGAAACTTCAGCCCCAATTCGCGGCATTTTTCCAAGGCCTCGCGGTCTTTCTTGCTGTACACGAAAAATTCGGTCTGCCGAATGATGCCGTAGGGGCCCGCAAGCCTCGACATCAACTTGTACAGGTCTACGATCTGCTTCACCGTGTACGGCTCCACCGATTGCTGTCCGTCGCGGAACGTGGTGTCCGTTATCCATATCTCGCGCGGCATATTGATATTGACGCGCCGATGGTTGAAGGCGATACGGGGTACTTCGTTGTACGGGAAAATATCGCGGTACAGGTTGGGCTCGTCCACCTCTTGCAACTTGTAGCGGACGATTTTTTGTTCCAAAAGATTGGATTTTTCGGAAATTTCTACCATTTGTCGACTCCCCTTTTTTTTGAATATCTGTATACAATTATACTCTAATGCAAGTATTCTGTCAAGCAAATACGCGCTGTACACCGTAAAAAGTGCAATTTGTATCCAAATACGATTGCTTTTTGGGGCTATATTTGGTAGAATATGTATGCTGTTTGCAATATATGCCGCCGCCGCCCGTGCGCACGCGTCCCCGTCGTCTCCGCGATTTCGGGATAGTACGGCTCCGTCGGCGTATAATACTTAGGAGGAATATATGGAAAATCGTGATTCGAAGTGCAAGTTGGGCCAAAAAGTGGATCGCCCCCTCGGCTGGGGCATTATGGGCAGTATCCTCATCGTCGTCTTTACGTTGGGGTTGGTCGCCGCGTGTTTGGCCGCCGAGAATTCCAAAGGCGTTACCGCCGTCATCGTCATAGGCGCCATCGCGTTGGCCGCCCTTATCCTGTACGTCGTATGCTATTACGTCAAGAATGGCAAGAACAAAGAGGAAGCCATCGCCCCCGCAACGGACGAAGTCGCCCCTCAAACGCCCGTTGAGGTAGCCCCCGTCGCCGCTCCCGCGGAAGAGGTCGTGGCCGCCGAAGAAGAAGTTGCCGAGAACGTCGCCGCGGAAGAATCCGCCGCCGAAGAAGTCGCCGCCGAGGCGATAGAAGAGGCCGTCGAAGAGGAAGAAGTGCAAGAGGAAGTTGCACCGGTCGAAGAGACGCAACCCGAAGAAGCGATTCCCGCCGAATCGGTCGAGGAGACGCCCGCTGCCGTTGAAGAGCCCGTGCCCGAAGAGCCCGCCGGTCCCACCATCACGGTGGAAGAAGCGCGCGTCACCATGTCGGACGACGAGGCCCTCGCCCTTATCGAGGTTCGCTCGTCCAACCGTGTGGATGGTCCTATGTGCACGGTCAACGTGGGTATACTTTCCGCTACCTTTGCGAACGGCGACGAGGTTACGTTGCAGGCATTGCAGGCCAAAGGGATCGTTCCGCGCAAGCAAAACGGCTACATCGTGTTGGCCCAAGGCACCATCAACAAGGCTCTCACCGTCGTCGCCAACGATTTCTCGGCCGACGCGGTCAAGATGATCGTCGCCGCGGGCGGCAAAGCAGTCGGTTGCTAACGGCAGTATGGAGAATAAGCGCACCCCTCGGGGTGCGTTTTTTTGCTCCGCCTCTCCCACCTATCCAACCGCAACGCAACGAAGTTGCAATCCACGACGGCGTGCGCCGACAATTCACGGCCGCAGGCCAATTCACGCGGACGCAGTCCGCAATTCACCGCGCCTTTGCCTCGGATTTCCAAACTTCGCTCGAATACATTGCAATTTGCGGCGCACTATGCTAAACTGTATCTATGAATAAAAAACAAATCCGCCGAGATTACGAAAACGTCGATTATTTGGACGAGAAGGGCAGGGTACGCACCAAGGTGCGCTACCGCGGCGCGCTCTACGCGTTGGAAGAGCCCGACCAAATGACCGCGTTCCGCGTGTTGTACGTACTGTTCGCCGCGATCTCCGTGCCTCTTTTCGTGTTGCCCCTGTGCTTCGATACCGACGTTTTGCGCACCATCTACTTCACCTTGCCCTACGTGGCCGAGATTTTTTGTGTGTTTATGATGGTGATGGGCGCGTACAACGTTTTGGTGCGCCCCTTCCCCTACCGAGAGGAAGTCTTTTCGCTGGTGTTCTCCCGCGCCAAGGTATCCGCCGTTGCGTGCGGCGTGCTTTCGTTGGCGTCCGTGGTGACTTTTTCCGTCTATGCGGGGCTCAACGGCGCCAAGGGGTTGGATTATCTTGCGCTGGGTTGCGCGCTGTCGCAACTGGCGGTGGACGTCGCTTTCGTCCTTAACGTGCGCGCGCGTAAAATAAATAGGATAGCGCCCCCCGAGCTGTCGCAGGACGAACCCGTTTCTCCCGCCGCCCCCGAGACGGCCGCCGAAGCGTCCGCGCCCGCTCCTTCCGCCGAGGACGAGGAACGCGCCGCTGCCGAAGCGCCCACGCCGCCCTCCACGGATGACGACGCCATCTGATACGCTCCAACTCTATCTCTACCGCAACGCACGTTTTGCGTGTAAATCATTCACGCGGTGAATATCATTCGCCGCCCGGCGGCGCCCACGTCCCGATGAACGTCGGATTTCACCCAACGAAGTTGGGTTTCTCCCGTGCTTCCGCACGGATTTCTCCCGAGGCCTTGCCTCGGATTTCTCACCCACAGTCGCGCTTCCTCGCGCCTGTGGGTGCATATTTGCATAAAACAACGCATAAACGCATCATTTGCCGTATAAAAGAGGATTCTATTTGGATTTTGTCAAAAAATATACTTCACGGGGCGCAAATTGCTTGCACCGCTTTTTCATCTTTGGTATAATGGACGGGTAGTATAGGTAGGATTGTACTTGCGCCCCTTGGCGTTGGTATTCCCGCTTGTACTGCACATACTACGGCTAACGCGCGGCGAGTGCCGTGTGAACGTAATGACGAAAATTTATTTATGGAGGTAAATTATGAAGAAATCCAAACTCTGGACAGTTGTTTGCGCTATTCTCGTAGTTGTCTTCCTCGTTTGCTGCATGTCTACGTTGATTGCCTGCAAAGACAAGAACGAAGGCAACAAGACCAACGAGCAAACCAACACCGACAATAGTGGTAACAACCAGCAAGGTGGTGAGCAAGGCGGCAACGGCCAAGGCGAAGGTCAAGCTGAGCCCGCCACGTATACCGTCACCTTCGTGGTGAATGACGAAACATATGCGACCAAGGAATATACCGAAGGCGAAGCAATCATATTGCCCACCGCTCCCGGTGTCTCCTATGCTCCCGACGCATGGCATGGTTTCGGCGGCTGGTTCAATGGTGAGACTCAATTCACTGCGAAGTCCACTCTGACCGGTGACTTGACCGTCGAGGCCAAGTGGGTCGATAACTCCGTCACCGTTGAGAGATCTGCCGGTACGTTGGTAGTTGGTTACAACAACTTCAACGAGAAGTTCTCTCCCTTCTTCGCCACCAGCGCCTATGACCAGGACGTTACCAGTATGACGCAAGTAGGCTTGCTGGCTGTCGATCGTGGCGGCAACATCGTCTACAACGGTATCGAAGGTGAGACCACCCCCTACAACGGCACCGATTACACCTACTACGGCATGGGCAGCCTCGTCGTTACCCAAAACCTGGACGGCAGCGCCGATTATAAGATTACGTTGCGCTCGGGCGTCACTTTCAGCGATGGCAATCCCGTCACCATCAAGGACGTGGTGTTCTCCATCTACGTGCTGTGTGACTCCGACTACGACGGCAGCTCCACCTTCTACAGCTTGCCTGTGGCAGGTATGGGTGAGTGGCGTACCAACCTGAAGACAGACGTCCTCGCCAAGTGGACCGCGATCGCCGACGCCATCCTCGCCACCTATAGCGAAGAGGCCGGTGCTTACGTCTATGCCGAGTCTACCGCTTACACCCAAGCTCAATTCGATTCCTTCGTGGCCGCCCTCAACGCGGACGAAGGTGGTTGGGCCGAGCTCGCTAAGGATATCGTGGGCAAAGTGAGCGCAGACTATGCCGCCTATGCCACCCCCGGTAACACCAGTGAGGTTGGTATGGGTATGGAAGTGTGGGGCTTCGCCGGCTTTGAAAACGGCGTTTTGACCGACTCCAACGGCAAGACCTACAACTATGCCAACGGTGAAGAACCCACCATCCAAGACTACGTCGATTGCTTGAAGGCCGCCTATGAGAACAACCTCGTCAAAGCCGCCGGCACTGAGAAAGCCAATGGTGACTATGCCACTTATGCGAATGCCGTGGCGCAACGTTGGATCGCTGCCTCCGGTAAAGCCGAAATGGGTGACGAGAACGTCAACAGCATCAGCGGTATCACCTATAGCATCGAAGAGAACTGGATCAACGTGCACACCACCGAGTTCAGCGCTACCACCGTGTATCAATTGGGCGTCACCATCGCTCCTATGCACTACTACGGCAACACCGCTCTGTGGAATCCCGCCGAGGGTAGCTACGGCTTCACCCGTGGCGACTTGAACGGCGTGCGTGCCAAGACCACCCAACCCATGGGCGCAGGTCCCTACAAGTTCGTCGAGTACAAAGACGGTATCGTGACCTTCGTTTCCAACGACAACTACTGGGAGGGCACCCCCAAGATCAAGAACATCATGTTCAAAGAGATGAGCGATGCCAACAAGCTGCCCTCTGTGGCCAAAGGTCAAATCGACGTCGCCGAGCCCAGCCTCAACGACTCCACCGTCAGCCAAATCAATAAAGCCAACGGCAATAACAAACTCTCTCGTGAAGAGGGCTTGACCGTCGTGACCGACCTGGTTGACAACAACGGTTACGGCTACATCGGCTTGAACTCTGACAGAGTTTTGGTCGGTACCGACAAAGCCAGCGAGGCCAGCAAGAACCTGCGTAAAGGTATCGCGACCTTGTTCGCCGCGTACAGAGAGTACACCGTCAACAGCTACTATGGTCCTCGTGCCTCTGTCATCCAATACCCCATCTCCAACACGTCTTGGGCTGCTCCCCAACCCGCTGATGAGGGTTATGCGATCGCCTACTCCACCGATGTGAACGGCGCCGCTATCTACACCGATGGTATGACCGAAGAACAACGCTGGGCCGCTGCCAAGACCGCTATGATCGGCTACTTGAAAGCTGCCGGTTACACCTGGGACGAGGGTACCTCCAAGTTCACCGCTGCTCCCGAAGGCGCCAAGATGAGCTATGAAGTCATCATCGGCGGCGACGGCACCGGCGATCACCCCACCTATGCTTTGCTCGTCAAGTGCAAAGAGGTGTTGGCCTCGGTGGGCATCACCCTCGAGATCACCGACGATAGCGACAACCTGTTCGACCGTATGGAAGCAGGTAACGTCGATATGTTCGTCGCTGCTTGGGGCAACTCCATCGATCCCGATATGTATCAAGTCTACCACAGCAGCAATGCTACGGGCAGTAACCACTATCGTATCGCCGACACTACGTTGGATGAGAAGATCATGGAAGCTCGTACCAAGGACGACAAGACCTTCCGTAAGAACACTTACAAAGAGTGCTTGGATATCATCCTCGACTGGGCTGTGGAAATTCCCACCTATCAACGTAAGAACTGCCACGTCTTCAACGGCAACAACGTCAAAGTGAGCACCATCACTCCCGACACCACGCCTTTCTGGAGCTACTTGGCCGAGATCTACAAACTCGAAGTCAACGAGTAATCAACCTATAGGTGAAATAGGGGCGAATTTATTTCGCCCCTACAATCCTATTTTAGGTGCGGCAACTCTTGGGTTGTCCGCATTTCCTTGTTTTTTTAAAATGCGCAGGCGCACGTGTATACGTGTAAACTGCACCGCAGGAGAGTATTATGTTTAAGTTTATCATCAAAAGGTTACTTATCAGCGCGGTCATCTTGCTGTTCGTGATGTTCTGCATTTACGCGTTGATGTATTCCTTGCCCCATAGCTTCGTGGATACGCAAGCGAGGGCTTTGGCCATGCGCCCCGGCAACCTGCTGACCTTTGACCAGTTGGTGACGGAGATGAAAGCGCGTTATGGCTTGGACAAAGGCCTTTTCGGAGGCTATTTTATCTATTTGCGCAGCTTCTTTACCGGTAATTTCGGCGACAGTTGGTTCTATACCATCCCCGTAACTCAGGAATTCCATAAGACCATCTGGAACAGCTTCCTCTTGGGCGTGATTTCCTTCATTGCCGAATTGCTAATCGCCATCCCCTTGGGTGTGTTGGCGGCACGCAAACAGTACAGCAAAACAGACTATGCCGTGACGGTTATCTCCCTTATCGGTATCTCGCTCCCGACCTTCTTCACCGCGGCTTTGCTGCAGCTGGTGTTCTCTATGAAACTGGGCTGGTTCGAGTTGGGTGGTATGCATGACCCGCGTATATACGCCAGTTATCTGTCGGGCGACGCATCGTACGCCAAGTACTTCTTCGATAGCGTAGGGCACTTCGTGTTGCCTGCGCTGACCTTGATTATCGTGAGTATCGGCGGATTGATGCGTTATACGCGTACCAATATGCTGGAGGTGCTGAACGCAGACTATATCCGTACCGCTCGCGCCAAAGGTGTGAGTGAGCACAAGGTCATCTACAAACACGCGTTCCGCAACACCCTCATTCCCTTGGTGACGATGTTGGGCGGCTCCCTGCCCGGTCTTTTCTCGGGCGCACTCATTACCGAGACCTTGTTCTCTATCGAGGGTATCGGCTTCGCCTCTTATAACGCCATGATCAACGGCGATATACCGTTCACGATGTTTTATTTGACCTTTATGGCCATCTTGACGCTCTTAGGCAACTTGATAAGCGATATTTGCTACGCGTTGGTCGACCCGCGCGTAAGACTTGAGTAGGAGGTGTGGCTATGAGTACGAAAATCAGATTTGAAAAAGATCAAGACAACGCCCCCGCCAAGCACGCAGACGTAGACCATGGCGCAGTAGGCGCAGAGAAAGAGGATAACCTCAATCTCGGTTTGGTGCAGCAGGGTAGCGACGTGGCCGAAGAGATGAAATTGGACGACGCTCGCCGCGTCAAAGCCGTCTCTCCGGGGCTATTGGTCGTCAAGCGTTTCTTCCGCAATAAGTTGGCTATGGCAGGCCTCACCATCCTGGTGGTGCTCTTCCTGTTCTGCTTCTTGGGCGCGGCTATCTATCCCTACAGCCAAAGCGAAACCTTTACCACCATCAAAGAGATCGAGGTGGACTATGCTTTCGCCAAAATCAACACGACGTACAACAATATGAACGTGGTGCCCGAATATAGAATGCCCAAGTCTACCGTGCGTAACTCGGTCAACATCTATATCAAGGATCTGGATAAGCAAATCGCCGAGGGCGGCGCAAGCGCGTTGATCTCTTCCGACGACACGCGCTACGTCATGACCAAATTGGCCGACAAGGTGTACAAACTGGAGTATAACGGCTGGACGCAGGTCGCGGATCTGCAAACCAGCAAGAGCGTGGGTACGTTCAGTGCGGATAAGATCGGTATCAACATCAGTTTGACCGAGGCCAACGCCACTTTGGAACAACTGCTAAAGGACGATTGGAACGCCAAGGCCAAGAAAGTGGAGAACGTGAGCGTGGTATACGAGGGCGCGACCTACACTTTGGACAAGACCGACAAAGTGGTGGTTTGCACGTTCGCCGCATTGACCGAGGACACGGGTGCGCGACTGCCCGAATTCGGCGACGAAATCATCAACGAAGCGTATAACCATCTGGGTGATCGCTATTCCGTGGGCTCGCAGACCTTCTACGTGCGCACCTACAACAGCAAGGGCAACGTGGGCTATCACGTCGAGTTGCTGGAGGATTATCCCGTGCTGTACGCCACCACGTTGAACTTCGACCGCTACAATCTCTCGGAGGAGTTGTCCCTGGAGTTCAAAGAAGAGACCTTCAATGCGTTGGGCACGATGGCTGCAGCCGCCGCTACGACCACTACGTATACCGTGGGTGGCAAAGAGTACACCGTCACGGCGGTGGACGACCACTACGAAATCACCTATCAAGAGGGTGGCGATACCGTGCAATACGTGTATATGAGCAGCTATTCTATCCGTCGCTACACGGGTGAAGATACCATCTCGGTGCGTACCAAGTTGGCTTTCCGCGCGGTGATGGACAGCATGATCGCTGCAGAAAAGAAAGAATACGAGACCACGATCGAGATGGAAGATTTGGACGAAGGCAACTACGTCTACGACGAGGACGGTACGTTGCAATTCGCGGACGAAGAATTCTACATCAAGACCGAGGACAAAGGCTTCGGCCAACAGTTCGTGTTCCGTAACAACCAAGAGAAGATGGTGGCGGATATCAACGCGCCCCCCTCGAAAGAGCATATCCTGGGCCTGGACGGCAACGCGATGGACGTGCTGGCGCGTATCATGTACGGCGGCCGTATCTCCTTGCTTATCGGCTTCATCGTCGTGTTTATCGAAATCATCCTGGGCTCCATTATGGGTGGTATCTCGGGCTACTTCGGCGGCATAGTCGACAATATTATCATGCGTATCGTGGATATCTTCTACTGTATACCCACGATGCCTATCCTCATCATTTTGGGCGCTATGTTCAATACCCTCAAGGTAGACAACACCTTGCGCGTAGTCTATATGATGATGATACTCGGTTTCCTCGGTTGGCCGGGCATTGCGCGTTTGGTGCGTGGTCAGATCCTCAGCCTGCGCGAGCAGGACTTCATGATCGCGGCCGAAGCGAGCGGTCTTACCGCCAAGCGCAAGATCGCGCGGCACCTTATCCCCAACGTCATTCCCCAGCTCATCGTGCAAGCCACCATGGGTTTGGGCGGCGTTATCCTTCTCGAGAGCACCCTGTCCTTCTTGGGTTTGGGCGTCAAATTCCCCATCGCCACGTGGGGCCAGATCATCAACAGCGTCAAGGATATCGACGCTATGCAGACGTATACCTATATTTGGATACCCGTCGGCGCACTCATCTGTTTGGCGGTTATCGCCTTCAACTTCGTGGGCGACGGCTTGCGTGACGCGTTCGATCCCAAGATGAGCAGATAAGGAGGTGTCTTATGAGTGTTATCGACAAATTGAAAGAGAAGAGAGAAAAACGCAGAGACGCCAACTATATCTCCGTCAAGGAATCCGCGCGTATCACCCGTGAGAACCGCAAGATCACCCGCGCGATGGAGAAGGAGCACAATCGCAAGAACGTGCCCGAGTCCGAGTACCTCTCCGAGATGAAAGATCCCCAAAACGTGGTGGAGTTCGACGACGTGCACACCTACTTCTTCACCTCGGTCGGTACGGTCAAAGCCGTCAACGGCGTCAGTTTCAACGTGCCCAAGGGTAAGACCGTGGGCGTGGTGGGCGAGTCGGGTTGCGGCAAGTCCGTCACCAGCCTGTCCTTGATGCAGTTGGTGCAGCGCCCCGCCGGTCAGACCGTGTCGGGCGAGATTCGTTTCCACGACGGCGACAAGGTCTACAACGTGGTCAAAACCCCCACCAAGGTGATGGAGAAGTTGCGCGGCAACAAGATGAGTATGATCTTCCAAGAGCCTATGACCAGTTTGAACCCCGTGTTCAAGATCGGCGACCAATTGGAAGAAGTGCTGGAGTTGCACGACAATATCTACACCAAAGAGGAAGAGCGCGCCCATCGCAAGGCCAAGAAAGAGTTTTTGGCCTCCCTCAGCACGGTGTCCAAAGAGGAGCGTTCCAAAGCGTTGGCCGAGCACGCGTTGGAGTTCGAGACCAACAAGGAGCGCAACAAGCGCAAGGCCATCGAATTGTTGGAATTGGTGGGCATCGCCAACTCCAAGGGCGTTTATAAGATGTATCCCCACGAGTTGTCGGGCGGTATGCGTCAGCGCGTTATGATCGCTATGGCTTTGGCCTGCAACCCCAATTTGATCATCGCCGACGAGCCGACCACGGCTTTGGACGTCACCATTCAGGCGCAGATATTGGAACTATTGCGCAACATCAAGGAGAAGTTGGGCACGTCCATTATGCTCATCACGCACGACTTGGGCGTCATTGCCGAAATGGCCGATTACGTGGTCGTTATGTATTCGGGCAAAGTGGTCGAAAAGGGCACCGCCGAAGACATCTTCGAGAATCCCTGCCATCCCTACACCTTGGGCTTGATGCATTCCAAACCCGTCGTAGGTGTCAAGATCGACCGCTTGTACAACATTCCCGGCAACGTACCCAACCCCGTCAATATGCCCGACTACTGCTATTTCCGCGATCGTTGCGATTATCGTTGCGACCGTTGCGACGGGCAATATCCCGAGTTGGTGGAGGTATCGAAGGGTCACTTCGTAGCCTGCTACCGCGATATGGAGGGCAAAGATGAAGAGTGATTTTGAAAACAACGTAACGCAAGAGATTCCCAACGAAGAAGTCTTCAACGAGGAAGCCCTCAACGAGCAAGAGGTCCTCAACGAGAAAGGCGTCGTGGACGTCGCCGAAGTCGAAGAGGAAGTCAACGAGGCCGCCGAGGAAGAAAAGGCGGAAGAGCAGTCCGCACCCGCGGCCCCCGCTAAGAATGGCTTTGCCAAGTTCGTCGACAAGGTGTTCCCCAAAGCGCCCAAGCTCAATCTGTCCGACGGCGAGCCCATCGAACACGATCCCGACAACTTGCTCGAGGTCAAAAACCTGTGCCAATACTTCCCCATCAAAGCGGGGTTCTTCAAACATACCGTGGGCTACGTGCGCGCGGTGGACGGCATCACGTTCAATATCAAGCGCGGTACCACCATGGGCTTGGTGGGTGAGTCGGGCTGCGGCAAGACCACGACCGGCCGTACCATTCTGCGCTTGTACAAGAAGACGGCGGGACAGGTTTTATTCGACGGCAAGGAGATCTTTTCCATGTCCAAGCGCGAGCTCAGGCATTTCCGTCCCAAGATCCAAATCGTCTTCCAGGACCCCTATTCGAGTTTGTCGCCCCGTCTGCCCGTCGCCGAGATTATCGGCGAGGCCGTGCGCGAGCACAAAATAGTGCCCAAGGAGCAATACGAAGAGTATATCACCAAGATCATGCGCGACTGCGGCTTGCCCGAGTATTACAAAGAGCGCTATCCGCACGAGTTTTCGGGCGGCCAACGCCAACGTATCTGTATCGCGCGCGCCTTGGCGTTGAATCCTCAATTCATCGTTTGCGACGAGCCCGTGTCCGCTCTGGACGTGAGTATTCAGGCGCAGATCATCAACCTGTTCAAGGATTTGCAGAAGGAATACGGTTTGACCTACCTGTTCATCTCGCACGACCTCTCGGTCGTCGAGCATATTTCGGACACGGTCGGCGTCATGTACTTGGGCGACTTGGTCGAGTACGCCGAGACGGACGAGTTGTTCGCCCATCCCGCGCACCCCTACACGCAGGCCTTGTTCAGCGCCATTCCCATTCCCGATCCCAAGAGCAAGATGAACCGCATCATTCTCGAGGGTTCCATTCCTTCCCCCGCCAATCCTCCCAAGGGTTGTAAATTCCATACGCGTTGCAGCAAATGTATGGAAGTGTGCAAGAAGGTCGCGCCTCCCACCGTGGACTTGGGCAACGGGCACTACGTGAAGTGCCACTTGTTCGCTGAGCACGCGGGTACGGACGCCGAATAAGGTATGGCGAAAGAGCGCAAACGCAAACAATACGACGATGATGACGGTCGTGTGATAGCCCCGATGAACGTAGACGGGATGCCGTGGCACGACCGCCACCTCATCGTGGACAAGGTTTTGGGCGACGACGGCAAGGCCCAAGAAGACGATTTCGACTACAATTCCCTTTCCAAAGAGGAAAAGAAGGCCTATCGCAAGGAGACCAACGCCATCATTCGCGGCGTGATACGCCAATTTTTGCCCTATCTGTTGCTCTTCGTGGGCGCGGGGGCGGTGGTCGTGCTCATTCTGTGGGCGGTGTGGCGCTAATGCGGGCGCAAGTCTTATACGACTTGTCTCGCGCATTCCGTCCATTTTTGCGGCAAGTATACGCCGCTGTCCACGCGATACGATAGAAGCGGAGCGCCCCCTATATAAAACGTCGTAAAAACAAGAGCGGCTCGTCCCGATGGACGGACCGCTTTTTTTCCCAAACCACTGCGACAAAACGCTATCTTTTTATGCGGAAATATGGTATACTGTGTATGATTTGAGCGAAACTCACTAAGAGGTGTATATATATGCTGGAATTACGAAATATCGTGTTTGAAGTGCAAACGGAAGAGGGCGTCAAGCGTATCATCGACGACGTCAGTCTCGTGTTGTCCGAGCGCTTCGTCGCCTTCACGGGGCCCAACGGCGGCGGCAAGTCCACCTTGGCCAAGTTGATTATGGGCCTGTATCGTCCTACGTCGGGGCGCATTATCTTCAACGGTACCGATATCACCGATCTGTCCGTCACCGAGCGCGCCCAAATGGGCATTTGCTACGGCTTCCAACAACCCGTTCGGTTCAAGGGCATCACCGTACACGACCTCTTGAACGTGGCCGCGGGGCGCACGCTCACGGTGTCCGAGGCGTGCAATTATCTCGCAGAGGTCGGCCTCTGCGCCAAGGAATATATCAACCGCGAAATCGACGCCAAGTTGTCGGGCGGCGAACTCAAACGCATCGAGATAGCCACCGTCACCGCTCGCAGCGCCGCGTTTACCGTGTTTGACGAGCCCGAGGCGGGCATCGACTTGTGGAGTTTCACCAATCTCATCAAAGTATTCGAGGATATGTACGCCAAAATCAAAGGCTCTATGCTCATCATTTCGCACCAGGAGCGCATTCTCAATATCGCCGACCGCATCATCGTGCTGGCCTCCGGTAGGATAGAACACGACGGCACCAAAGAAGAGGTGCTGCCCAAATTGCTCACCACGACCTATTGCGATAGGCTCAAACGGGCGTAGGAGGCGGCTATGAAATTAGATCCTGTCAAAATGCAACTGTTGAAGACCATCGCCGATATCGAGTCCGTGCCCGAGGGCGCCTACAACGTCCGTGCGGACGGGGCGCTGGCGGGGCGCAACACCACCGCCAATATCGACATCGTCACCAAGACGGACAAGCCCGGCATCGACATCATCGTCAAGGCGGGCACCAAGAACGAGCGCGTGGACATTCCCGTCGTACTCACCAAGACGGGGCTAAAGGACTTGGTGTACAACGATTTTTATATCGGCGAGGGCGCGGACGTAGTCATCGTCGCGGGTTGCGGCATTCACAACGACGGCTCCGAATTGTCCCAACACGACGGCATTCACACCTTCCACATAGCGAAGGGTGCGCACGCCAAGTATATCGAGAAGCACTACGGCGAGGGTGACGGTTCGGGTGAGCGCGTGCTCAACCCCACCACCGTCATTTATATCGACGAGGGCGGCAGTTTGGAGATGGACACCGTGCAGATCAAAGGGGTGGACAGCACCTATCGCCGCACCTCCGCCACGTTGCAAGCGGACGCCAAGTTGCTTATCACCGAGAAGATCATGACGCACGGTCACCAAACGGCTACCACCGACTTCGACGTGGCGTTGAATGGCGACGGCAGTTCGGCGCACGTCGTGTCGCGTTCGGTCGCCAAGGGCGAGTCGCACCAGACTTTCCTTTTGTCGGTGGACGGTAACGCTCGCTCGGTAGGGCATACCGAGTGCGACGCCATCGTGCTGGATCACGGCACGGTGTCGGCCGTGCCCAAGGTCAACGCCAACAACGTGGACGCGCGTCTAGTGCACGAGGCCGCCATCGGCAAGATTGCGGGCGAGCAGTTGGACAAACTCATGACGTTGGGGCTTTCGGAGAGCCAGGCCGAAGAGATGATCATCAACGGTTTCTTGAAATAGCGGCGTTTGCGCTACGAAGGAAATTGCGCCGGCGTAAAGCGATTTTGATACGGGAGAAGCGTATGAGAAGAACGAGTATAATCCTAATTGCGACTTGCCTCGTGGTGTGCGTGCTGACAGCCGCGTTGGTCGGCTGCTCGTCACAGGGCAAGTATTTGGTGACGATGTGCATATCCAAGCAAACGCCCACTTCTTTTTCGATGGAGTACGAGTCGTTCGACGGCTACCGCATCTACAAATTTACCTTGAAGAAGACCACCGAGGTCAATCTGCGCTTCGAGACGGTCAAAGGCAAGTTGAGTTGCCTTATCACGGACGAAGACGGCGAAGTAATGTACGACCAAGAGGACGTTGCTTCGGGCGGGTTCGGCGTCAACTACCCCAAGGGTACCTACACCGTGCGGTTGACCGCCGACCACCATCAAGGCAGTTTCTCCTTCTATTGGGACGAATAGCACCTGCGGCGTCATCACGCCATTTCTTCGAAGGCTATCCCAAAGAAAATACCGAAACGAGCAAAAAAATACCGAAACCAATATGACCGACGCATTCCGCGTCGGTTTTTTTTCGCAACAAAAAACCGCACGAAATCGTGCGGTTGATTTTGTTTTCGCGTGCGCTTAACGCTTGCTGAATTGGGGCGCTTTACGGGCTTTCTTGAGGCCGTATTTCTTGCGCTCTTTCATACGAGGATCGCGGGTGAGGTAGCCTGCCGCTTTGATGGTAGACTTGAGCTCGGGTTGCGCCTCGACCAAGGCACGGGCGATGCCGTGACGGATAGCACCGGCTTGACCGTTGTAGCCGCCGCCCGACACGTTGACGTACACGTCGTAGGCGCCCAAGGTCTCGGTGAGGGTAAGGGGTTGACGCACGATGGACTTCACGATTTCCAAACCGCCGAAGTACTCGTCGATGGTCTTTTTGTTGATGATGATGGTGCCTTCGCCTTCGGGAATCAAGCGAACGCGAGCGACGGCGTGTTTTCTACGGCCGGTGCCCCAAAATTGAATTTTCTTTTTCGCGGTTTTCTTAGTAGCCATAATTCACACCTCGCTTATTTGTTGTAGGACTTGGTCACCAACTCCAACACTTCGGGTTGTTGGGCTTGTTGCTTGTGCTCGGCGCCCTCGTAGACGAACAATTTCTTGAACATCTTGCGGCCCAACGCGTTCTTGGGCAACATACCTTTGACGGCTTGACGCACGGCGAAGCAGGGGTTTTGCTCCATCACGTCTTTGGCGGTCTTCTCTTTGAGGCCACCCACGTAGCCGGAGTGATGTCTATACATCTTTTGATTCAACTTGTCGCCCGTCAGCACGACTTTGGCGCAGTTGATGATAATCACGTAATCGCCTGTATCCACGTTGGGAGTAAAGGTGGGCTTATTCTTGCCGCGCAACACGGCCGCCACTTGGCTGGCGACGCGACCCAAAGGTTGACCTTCGGCGTCCACGACGTACCACTTTCTCTCGACGGTAGCAGGTTTTGCCATATAAGTTTTCATGGTAATCCTCCATCTGATTTTCTAACGTTAATATCCCAAGGCGACTTGGATAGCGACGCCTAATCCGACCTCCGCGAGGGGCTAATTCGCAGACTGCCCGATGATATTGCCTAACTATAATACTATGTATTATCCACCTTGTCAAGCAATTTTCACATACTTTTGCGGGGTATGCTTGATTTTATTCGTGATACATTGTATTATATAGGAGAGGTATCGCTATGTTCTACTTCTTGACACAACCCAACTTGGGCTACAACGCCATTCTCATCGTCGCCGCCGTCATACCCGCCGTGGCGCTGATGATTTTCGTCGCCAAGGCCGACAAATTGGAGAAAGAGAGCCCTCGGCTTTTGCGCAATCTCGTCTTTGCGGGCATTCTCTCCGCGCTTATCGCCTTGCTCGTCGAGCGCGTACTGTCCTTTATTCTCGACAAAACCGTCGCAGAAACTTCGCCGGCCTACAACGTCATTCTCTATTTCATCATCGTCGCGGGCGCAGAAGAAGGCGCCAAATATCTGTTGATGTATCGCCGCACCTGGAAAAGCCCCGAGTTCAACTGCCAATACGACGGCGTGGTGTACGCCGTGTTCGTTTCGTTGGGCTTCGCCTTGTGGGAGAATATCAGTTACGTTCTGCACTTCGACGGGCTGTCCACCGCTTTGGTCCGCGCGGTCACGGCCATTCCCGGCCACGCGTGTTTCGGCGTCTTTATGGGCATAGGCTACGGCATCGCCAAGCGCTACGACTATCTGGGCGACCGCAAGAAGAGCGTTTTGTTCCGCATTCTTTCGCTCGTCGTGCCCATGCTGTTGCACGGCACCTACGACTATCTCACCACGTTGACGGACCGGACGTACAGTTGGATATTCGTGGGGTTCGTCGTGTTGCTGTTCATCGTGTCCTTTATTCTCGTCAAGCGTACGTCCAAGCGCGACCGCTATATAGACGGCACGCCCGACGCGCCCGACGACAGCGCCTCGGCGGCCAACGTCACTTGGCGCGACAAGCGGCAAGGAGCGGACGATCCCTCTTCCGACGCGCCCGACGACTATTTCGACTGATCGCTTTCGCGGTGCAAAAAACACGCTACGTAGGGGTGGTATTCGTGCCAAACGTCGTAGCGTGTTCTTGTAAACGGTAATGAATCGCGTAAGAAATTATCCCAGCATGGCGATTGCCAATCCGCAATAGAGTATTAGGCTCAACGCGTCCACGATGGTGGTGATGAAGGGGCTGGCCACCACGGCGGGGTCCAAGCGCACTTTTTTGGCGAGCATAGGCAGCATACAGCCCACGACTTTGGCGATGACCACCGTGCACATCAACGCCAAGGACACCACGGCGCAGGTGAATACCGTGTAATCCTTGTAGCCGAAGATAAGGTTGTCCACGACCATCAATTTGCCAAAGCACGCCACGGCTAAAGACGCGCCGAGAAGCACCGAAACGCGCGTCTCTTTCCACAGCACGCGCAAGCCGTCTTTGGTGGTCAGTTCGCCGAGCGCCAACGCGCGGATGACCGTGACCGAGGCTTGCGAGCCCGCGTTGCCGCCCGTGTCCATGATCATAGGCACGCAGGCGAACAGGACGGAGCTGATGATGGCCAATTTGTGCTCGTACTTGTTGAGGATCAATCCCGTGAAGGTGGCGGACACCATCAGGACCAAAAGCCACGGAATACGGTTGCGCCAAATGGCCCATACGCTCGTCTTGAGGTAGGGCTTGTCGCTCGGCTTGACGGCCGCCATCTTGGCGATATCCTCGGTGTTTTCCTCTTGCAGTACGTCGATGGCGTCGTCCACCGTGACGATGCCCACCAAGCGCATTTCGTCGTCCACGACGGGAATGGCCAAGAAGCCGTATTCGGTCAGCAGTCTGGCCGTATATTCCCTGTCGTCCGTCGTGTGCGCGTAGACGGGATTCGTTTCCATTATGTCGCCCACTCGTTTTTGCTTGTCCGCGAGCAAGAGGTCCTTGGCGGTGACGATACCTGCAAGGTAGTTGTGGTCGTCCACGACGTAGCACGTGTAGATGGTCTCTTTGTCTATGGCGGTTTCGCGTATTTTGTCGTAGGCTTCGTCCACGGTCATTTGGGGGCGCAACGAAACGAATTCCACCGTCATAATGCTCCCCGCGCTGTCCTTGGGATATTTCAAAATATCGTTGACGTAGGCGCGTGTTTCACTGTCGCTTTGCGCGAGGATGCGCTTGACGACGTTGGCGGGCATTTCTTCCACGATGTCCACCACGTCGTCCACGAACAATTCGTCCATCACCGCGCGCAATTCCAGGTTGTTCAGCCGCTCGATCAACGCCTCTTGCCGATCGCTGTCCAATTCGACGAATGTTTCGGCCGCCAGGTCTTTGGGCAGCAGGCGGAACAAAAGGGGCGTTTCGTAGTCCTCCAGCCCGTCGAAGACGTGGGCGATATCCACCGCGTTCATTTGGGCCAAAAGCGGCTTCAACGTGGAGAAATCGCGCGCGCGCAAAAGGGCCACTATGTCGTCGCTTTCGGCGATACGCAAGGCCGTGTCCGTGGGCAACTCGCGCAATAGGTCGGTGGTTTGGTCGGTGCTCATTTCGTCCAACACTTCGTCGAGTTCCCTGTCGTGCAAGCCTTCGAGGATTATTCGTTGCGTTTCTTTCCCCAAGAGGACCAATACGTCCGCCAAGAGCCCGCTGTCTATTTCCGAACACACGCCGACGAGTCGGTCGTGAGGCAGTTCGGAGAGTACGGCGGCAATTTGCTCGAGGGTTTTTTCCTCCAGCAAACGGGCCGCCGCTTCGTAATTGTCGGCCGCCAAATAATCAAATAAAATTTTGTCCATTGTGAAATGGAGTCAAAAGAGAAAAATCAAGCAAGGCAACGAGCCACGCTACTTCGCCCGATATCGTCTCCGTCACATAAGTGAACTTTCATGACTCGTACCTCCTTTTTAAGATATATACAGTATAAGCCCCTCGGCGTAGTGCTGTCAACCCTTCCCGCCAAAAAACTTCGTCTCGCGTTTCGTTTGTCGTCCGCGCCGCCTTTTCGCCCGCGAGACGGGGCGTATGGTAACGAAAAAGCACGGGACGTACCCGTGCTTTTTCGTTACCGCCTTGCGACGGCTTATTTCTTGTCCGTCTTGTCCACCTTGTCCGTAGTGGTCTCGGCAAGGGCTTTGATAAGACCGGTGACGTTGGCGATTTCGGTAGGCACCACGATCTTGGTGGACTTGCCGTCCGCCACCACTTTCAAGGCCTCGTACCCTTCGAGGGTGAGATAGCTGTTGGTGGGAGCGGCTTGATTAATCAACGTAATGGCTTGCGCTTTACCTTCGCCTTCGGCGATGAGCGCGGCTTTCTCGGCCTCGGCGGCCATGATACGCGCTTGTTTTTGGGCGTCCGCCGCCAATAGTTGCGCTTCGCGATCGGCTTGCGCTCTCAAAATCTTGCTTTCCTTTTCACCTTCGGCGATCAAGATGGAAGATTTCTTTTCACCTTCGGCTTTGAGGATTTGCTCACGGCGTTCACGCTCGGCGCGCATTTGCTTCTCCATGGCTTCCTGAATGTCCTTGGGCGGCAAAATGTTCTTGAGTTCCACGCGGTTGATCTTGATGCCCCAGGGGTCGGTGGCTTCGTCCAGAATGATACGCATCTTGCTGTTGACGGTGTCGCGCGAGGTAAGGGTTTCGTCCAACTCCAATTCGCCTACGATGTTACGCAGGGTAGTGGCCGTCAGGTTCTCGATAGCCGAGATGGGGCGGTCGACGCCGTAGGTGTACAGTTTGGGATCGGTGATGGCGAAATAGACGACGGTGTCTATCTGCATGGTGACGTTATCTTTGGTGATGACGGGTTGCGGCTTGAAGTCGGCCACGATCTCCTTGAGGGAGATAGGTCTGGACGCGCGGTCCAATATGGGCATGATCCAATGGATACCCGTGTTGAGCGTGCGGTGGTAGCGTCCCAGCCGCTCCACGATGACGGCGGTGGATTGACGCACGACCTTGATGCCCGACGCGACGATGATGAGAATGATGAATGCCAAAATGCCGATGATAATGCCGGCGATGGCACCCGACGAAATGCTTGCCAAAATAATCATAAAAACCTCCTGATTTTACGCGCTATTTGCGCTCGGCTATCAACTTGTTGCCGTCGATAGCGATTATCGTTACGATTTCACCCGCGGGAAGCGGCGTGTCGTCTTTGGACTTGATACTCCATACCACGTCCCCCACCTTTGCCTGACCAAGCTGGTCGAAATTGGCCTCCACCGTCATGCGCACTTCGCGGCCGATGAGGCTGTCCGTGTTGGTGGCTTGGTGGCGGTGCATAAAGTACTTGTTGCAGATGGGGCGCAGGAAAACGAGCAGTACCGTGGAGAGGACGACGAAGATGATGACTTGCGCCCACCAAGGCAACCCGGGGATGAACGCCAGCCCCAAGCACAGCAAAGACGATATGGCGAACCATAGCGAAACGAATTGCGGCGTGGCCAATTCGACGACCAAAGTGACGACGAATATACCCAGCCAAATCCACACCATAATAGGCATATAACGCACCTCCTTGTTAGCGTTAGCGCGTTTGCGCTTACGATTATTATACGACTTTTTCGCCCGATTGACAATACTCTCGCGTCATTTTCACGTGTTTTTCGGCGAAACACGGGTATAAGCGCACCAAATATTTACAAGTGTCTAAACTTAAAATATGGTATTGACGAAAAGGATAATTGCTATTATAATAGAAAATACGGAATAGTATCTATTTCGATTTTTGGCGAGGAGATATAACCAAAATGCATCTGAATATGAAATTGAAAAGAAAGCAGACGTTGTTGGGTATACTGAAGACCATCGCCTATTTTGCGGGCTATCCCCTCATGGTGCTGTTCGTCGCCATCGGTAGCGTGCCCTTTATGAAAGAGGGCGCGTTCAGCGGCACGTGGTACCTCGGCATAGTCATCGCGCTCATCCCCTGGTTGGTCGGCGCGATATTGCAGATAGCGTTCGGTTGCGTTACTCAAAACCAATACTTCAAGACCTTGGTCGTCGGCATCGTTTCCACGGTGTGTATGCTGGGTTGCGCTTTGGCGTTGGACTTCAACGGCAAGCAGGTAATGGCGGATATGAACGAGCGCTACGTCGCCACCCAGACCAAGGATGCGGACGGCAACACGGTCGTCACGGCCAAGACGATCACCGTGCCCACCTACCGTATGGGTGCGGACGGCAAAGTGGGCACCGCCACTTGGACGATGAGCAGTACGGCGGTCACGTTCGAGACCATCGACTTCCTCAAAGGTCACTATCTCACGCTTACGCCCGGCTACGGCAGTGTTACCGAGTCCTACCTGTCCGAGCTCGGCAACTTCCAGCGCATTTATAACGTAAGCCTGTACGGCGAAAACAAGAAGGTCACCGCGGACGGCAAGTCGGTCACCAATACCGACCTGTCTTTGGCGACCATCGATCCCGCCACGGGCATTCCGTTCAACAAAAACGGCGTGGTCAGCGAGAGTTACGTCTACTCGGTCGATTTTGCGCTCAACGTGCTCATCAACTACTACGAAGCCGTCAACAAGTTCGCCACCCTCAACGTGGATATGACGCCCTACGTCGCCAAGATCGAGGTGGAACAACCCATGGCCGACGACGAGACGCCCAACGATTACAAGGCCCGCGTCGCCGCGATGAGCCACGAAGAGAAGTTGGAAACGGACGCGCAATACAGAGCGCGCATCGCCGCCATGACGCCGCAAGAGAAGTTGGAGGCCGTGTACAAGGCCGAGCTCAAGCGCGTCAAGGAGAGCGAAGAGTACAGGACGTACCAAACGAGCGACGAGTACGTCGCCGCCTATGGCGAAAACGGCACGGCCAAGGGCTATATGCTCACGGTCGAGCGGGTCAAAGAGATTTTGCCCGTGTTGGTCAAATACGTCACGTTCGTCCTGAAACGCAGCCAAGTGGTGTCCGACTTGTACGATATGGTCAACGGTTTGTTGAGTTTGGAGAAACTCAACGAGACGCTCGCCAAAGAGAATTACACGTTGCAAGACGTGGTCGATTGGTTCAACGACGAGGTCAAGGGTGGCTTGGTCGCCTTCATTCCCGAGGAGACTTTGGACGGCATCGCCGCTTTGATCACCGAGGAGAATCTGCAGGCCCTTCTCGAGGACTACGTCTACTACTATTCACCTTCCGTGCGCACGGCGTTCGATTTCTTTGGCGAAGCCAAAGATGCGGGCGGCAACCTCATCGGCAACTTTGAGAAAGAGACGGGCGTGGGCGAAGACGCCAAGACGCTCACCTTCACGGCGGAAGAAATGCGCACCTTTGCCTACGCGCGCTACTACGCCAAGACCAACGGCGCCTTCATCGGCTCGGTGCTGGTGGGCAACAACGACGACGGCTTGGGCGCTTTGCTCAACGCGGACGGCAACATCGGTCAAATCACGATGTCCACTTCCGGCTATCCCGCGTCGCACGCCTTCACGATGGACCAAATCTACCAACTCAAAGCGGACAAGGAGTATATTCCTTCCCTGTTCCCCGCGTTGGCGGCCCGTCGCTATCTGTATATCTTTATGGGTATCGTGCTTTTGAGCATCGTACTCTTCTACCAATTCGCCAACCGCGAGAACGAGGTGATCGCCTCGCTTGTGGTCAATAACGTCAAAGGAGGTGCGAAATAATGAATAAGACTCTGCTTACCGTTTTCAAAGTTATTTTGCACGTCGTCGGGTGGCCCTTGCTCATCGCGTTGGTGTTTATCCTCAACCGCAACGTCATTGCGGGCGGCAGTATGTACGGCCTGGCCGTCTTCGTGTGCGTTATCGTCGCCGCCGTGATGGCGCTCGTCTACTACCTCGCCTACTTCTTGGTGCGCACCAAGAAGAAGCGTTCCATTCGCAATCAGCACATCATCGTGGCCATCGTGGCGATATGCTGTCTGTGCGGTTTTTGGGCCTTGCTGGACGCCTTTATCCCCGGGCCTCTCGAGACCGCTACCAGCAGTACCCTTCGTTGGGAAGACTTGTCCGACAACTGGGGCGCTCGCGCCGAGGTGCAGGAGAAACTCCTCAACGACTACGTCACGATGAACTTCGAGTTGGGTCGTCTCAAATCCCCCAACGGCGAGACCAAAGAGGACTATATTAAGCAAGGGCCCAACGGCAACGCCGAACTCAAAGCCCTGCTGAACGCCGACTTCCACAGCGAAGACAGCGACGGTTACGCGAGTTACAAAGGTCCCTCCATCGACTACGCGCAGGCCGACCGCATGACCATTCCCGTCCTGCTGCACCTGTTCCTCGACGACCGCAGCAACGTGCAGGGTGCCAACAGCGACTACGCCAAAGAGAACAATCTGCCCTCTCTCCCCATCGCCGTACCCTACTACGACGTGTATTCGGTGGGTGAGACGGACGACGAGTTGTTGTACGAGGACGTGCGCGTCTATCACGGCTACAAGGACGGCTCGGCCACGTTCTTCGTGACCGACCAAGATCTCAACGTGCAATACGATACGAGCAAGGTCGCCGTCATCAGCAAGTTCAAAGGCAAGTGGTCGTTGGTCACCAAGATCATCGATCGTCGCGAAAACGAGACCGTCGAAGAAGTGACGCAATACGAGTCAAAAGGCGCGGCGCTCACGGCGTTGTACGCGCACGAGGAAGAGTTTGACAAGTATTTCGTGGGCGACTATCGCATGGCTTCCGTCGGTTGGCACGTTTTGGATATGATGGGCACCGCGATGGATATAAATCTCCTGTCGCAGTCTATGATGGATACCGACCTCTTGGCCGTTATCGACAGTCTGCCTTTGGAGGGCGCGCTAGCCGGCGTCAAGGACGGCATCAAGACGGCTTTGTCCAACTTCAACGTGCGTTTCGTGTCCGACGTGTTCCAGCTCGATTTGGTGCCCGACGCGTTGGCCGTGGTGGCCGACCTCGTCGCCGAGGACGAACTTTTGGGTTCGCCTTTGTACATCAGCGTGGACGCCAAGACGGGCACTTTGTCGTTGACGCCTTCTAACGCCCATCGCGGCGTATTGGGCTATATGGAGATCGCTTGGTTGCAAAATCAAGGTCTGTTGTACATCATCGTGTCCTTGTTCTCCACGCGCACGCTGTTCTACGCCTACGCGCCCTTTATGGGATTGATCGCCGTCTTGTTGGGCCTCATTCGCGAGAAAGAGAAGAAACTCGCGGAGGGCGGCGCCGTTGCTTCGGCCAACCCCAAGAAGGAGAAAAAAGCCAAGAAAGACAAGAAAGACAAGAAGCAAGAGAAGGTCGAGCAGGCCTCGCAAGAGCAACCGCAACAAGAGAACGACGTTAGCGCGGACGACTTGTTGGAAGAGGAGCCGCAGGATGCGGCGGGCAGCGACATTCTGGACTTCGACGTATAAATAATCATGCCCCCGCACGGCTCGGCCTTGCGGGGGATTTTTTGCGAGGGAATTATGAAATACAAAGTCAACAGCCAAGAGATTACCGACGAAGTGAAGCAAGCGGCGGACGGCGCGTTCGTGGACTTGCCTTGCGGCTTTACCCATTACAAAATCGAGGGCGAGACGGGCGAGTGGTGCGTGCTCACCCACGGCTATGCCACGCCTTTGTACATCTACGACGAGGTCGCGGCGGCTTTGGTGGCGGCGGGCTACCGCGTTTTGCGGTACGACCTATTGGGGCGGGGGCTTTCCGAGCGCGTGGAGGCGGATTACACGCCCGCGCTGTTGGGCGCCCAACTTGCGCAGTTGGTCGACGCGCTTATCCCCGACGAGCGGTTTTATCTCTTCGGTACGTCCATGGGCGGCACGGTGACGACCACCTACGTGGCGGCGCATCCCGAACGCGTCAAAAAATTGGTATTGTACGCTTCTGCGGGTATGGTGTTCGACGCGCCCGCCTATATGAAACTCTGTCGGTGCAAAGGCGTCGGCGATTTGCTATTCGCCACGTTGGGAGCGGGGATCCTCACCAAGGGTTGCGCGTCCGAGTTGGCGCACCGTTCGCCCGAAGTGGTCGCCGCCTACCGCGACAAATTCGCCTACTACACCCAATTCAAGGGAATGATGCGTTGCGTGCTGAGCAGTCTTCGACACACCATTCTCAATTTCGACGAGGACCTCAAAGGCTACGTCGGCACGGCCGCGTCGGGCGTGCCCGTTTTGGTGGTGTGGGGCACCGAGGACAAGACCATGCCCTACTACCAGGCGGCCACTATGCAAAAAGTCATGCCCGCGATGCGTCTCGTCACCTTCGAGGGTTCGGGGCACGTCTTCCTCTACGACGAGCCCGAGCGGACGATGGCCGTCACGTTGCCGTTTTTGGCGGAGTGACCGAAATAGGGGGGATACGTATATCCCCGAAACGAGCAAAAAGCGGCGAGGACTGTGCCTCGCCGCTTTGTTTTTGTTTCGGTTATCGGCGGATATTATCCGCCACCCAATCGGCCAATTCGTCCGCTGCCTTGCGTAAGGTTTCTCGCGCTTCCTTGCGGTAATCGGGGGTGGTTTGGTACTTGGCGGTGGTGAATACCGCGTCGAGTCCCCACGCCGCGTAGTCGAGCCCTGCTTGGGCCTGTCCCACCAAAGCGACCACTTTGGACTTGCAGCGGCTGATAATGCCGTCTATCACCTTGCCTTGGAAACTCTGGTCGTCCAGACATCCTTCGCCCGTCACCACGAGGTCGGCGTTGCGTACCGTTTCGTCGAATCCGACGGCGTCCAATACGGCGTCTATACCGCGCCGTCTTCTTCCGCCCAAAAAGGCCACGACGCCCGCGCCCAGACCGCCCGCCGCGCCCGCGCCTTCCCCGTCGAACTCGGTTTTGCCGTCCGCTGTGAGAATGGCGGCCACTTTGCGCAATCCCTCGTCCAACAGGGGCAAGGTTTCGTCCGTCGCGCCTTTTTGCCTGCCGTAGACGTAGGCCGCGCCGTTCGGGCCGTAGAGGGGATTTTTGACGTCGCAGAGGGCCGTTACGTCGTGCGGCGCGGCGTATTCTATGCGTTGGACCGCGGCGAGCGTACCGCCCGTGGGCACGAAGTAGCGTTCGCCGTCCCAAAAGCGGCATCCCAAGGCCGCCGCCATGCCGCACCCCAGGTCGTTGGTGGCGCTGCCGCCCAACCCCAACAAAATGCGTTTGGCACCCAGCGCTTCGGCCTCGCGTATCATTTCGCCCACGCCGTAGGTGGTGGCGTGCAATACGTCGGGCGGATCGACGAGGGGCAGTCCCGCCGCTTGCGCCGTTTCGACGACGGCGAGGTCGCCCGCCAGCAGAAACTGCGCTTCGACCTTTTCAAACAGGGGGCCCGTCACCGTGCGCTTGATCGTGCGGACGGGCATGGCGGCCGCCAGACATTCCACCAATCCTTCGCCCCCGTCCGATACGGGCACGGCGGAAATTTGCGCGGACGGAAAACGACGGCGCAAGCGGTCGCTTACGCAGTCGGCTATCTCCACGGCAGACAACGTGCCCTTGAAACTATCCGTTGCAATGACGATCTTCATATCCCATTCCTCGTGTGTTCGGTCCAATGCCGTTCTTGTGCCCATTTGCGTGGGCGCCTATATCGGCAGTATACCATATCCGCTCACCGTTTGCCAAGACTGCGCGGCACATTTTGTATGCCGTTTTTGTGCGGTGTCGGATCGTTCCGAGGTCGGTACCCTTGTCGGGTAGAATGTTCTGCGCTGTGTATATTTCCCTTGATTGCGTATCGTCGTCAACAGACCTTGTAGATTTTGCCGTCTATTCCTTCTCCCTCTTGTTTATCCTTGTCCCAGGTCTTCATCTCTACCAGGTTCCAACTATTCGTGGCAAGGTAGGTCGAGCCCATCCGCGTATAGGTGCAACCGGCCTGGTATTCGGCGGGTTTCTCTTCTTTTTTCTTGCGCGAAGAGGACTGATTGTCGTCGTTGCCCGCCATCCGCTCGAGAATGAACATCACGACGGCAAATATCACGATAAGGATACACCCTATGACGTAAAGGAAGGTTTCGAACCCGTTTGAACAGCCGATTTTGGCGAACAGAATGGTTGCGACGATGAGGCACAATTCGCCGATGATGATGACCGCTAATCCTGCCATACCGCCCACCTTCACGCCCAGCAGAATGCCGCCCGTGGCCACGCACACCAACGCGATGATACCGAGAACCACCGCCGCCGTGTGCATTTTGTCGTAGTTTTTGATGACTTTCGGCTCTTTGGGCTTTTTCTTCTTGTTTTTGGGCTGTCGCACTTTGGGCTCGCTCAGCAAGACCAATTCGTCGCTGTAAGGCGGCTTGTCATCGAATATCACGTCCGAAATGGCGACCGCTTGCGTCGTCGTCATAGACGCGTCTTCGCGCGGCGCGATGTCTATATCCATCCAATCGTCATCTTCCGCTCGCGCTTCCTCGGGCAAGAAGGCCCCGTACGCGTTGCCGTTCGATTGTGCGGGTACGGCATTCCCTGCGACGGGACGGACCGCACCACTTGGGAAGCCGCTCTGCGCCGAAGCGGGTTTCGTCGCGGATGGCGCATAGGCGGGCGAAGTGGGACGAACCGTGTTGGGCGCAAGGGCGCCTGCCTGCGGCGCGTCGCCGCGGGTTTTCTCTCGCGCGGGCTTTCTCTCTTCTTCCTCTTCGGTTTGCCGCGCCAATGCGCATTCGACGCAGGTCAACACGAAGACGATACAAGTGAGTGCGCATAGCGCGACCCAAATCGCCGCCCAAAAATACAATCCGCTCTGTGTTCGGAAGAGCCATCGCGTAAGGGGATAAAATACATCTGCTGCCGATACGTAGGACGGTGCTATGCCACCCAATCCCGTGAAGGCAAGGAGAGTGCTGAATAATCGGACTTGTTCGTACAAAGAATAACCCAGTGCGCCGCCATACAGAACGGCCGCGCAGATCCGCAATCCCGTTTTGTCCTTTTTTACGCCGATACCTACCAATATCAACGCCACCAAAAGCGCCAATATCGAGCCGAACAAGGGCAAGAGTGCGGGCAAGAGTGCGGGAATATCCACCGAACCGCCATGCTCCCAAGCGCCTGTCGCGGGTAGCAACTGAAACAGCCCATCCGTCATCGACAGTAGCAAGACGAGAACACCGAAGATAATAATAGTAATCCCAATGGTTTTTTTCATGTCCTTTCTCCTTTGAACCTTATGAATATCATTTAGTCGTTTTATTTCCACGGGGTGGGAACGCCGTCCACGTAATGCCAGTAGTTACCCGCCTCGGTGGGTTGTGTGGCGCTGTAGTAGTAGCGGATGGCGTCTAACAATGCGGTATTTCCTGACATAATGTCGATCGATTCCCACTGCGCAGATGTTCCCTTATAGAGGACGAATCTCAAGGCTTTACAGTAATCGAATGCACTCCAACAAATAGACGTCACACTGTCGGGGATAAAGACAGCGGTCAAGTTAAAGCAGTACTGAAGCATGCCTTCTCCAATGGTTGTCATGCTGTCTGGAATGCTAATAGAGGGCAATGCGCTACAGCCACTGAACGCATAAGGCCAAATATAGGTCACACTGCCGGGGATATCCACATCGTACAATCTGCTACAGTTGTAGAATGCAAATTCCCTGATATAGGTCACGCTCGCGGGGATGGTGATAGATGTCAAACCAGTACACCCATAGAACGCATGATCCCAGATAGTGGTCAGTTGGCTACCCTCGGCAAAGGTAACAGTGTTCAACCCAGTACACTTATAGAATGCATATTCCCCAATATGGGTCACGCTATGGGGAATGGTGATAGAGGTCAACCCGCTACAGCGAGAGAATGCATGATCGCAGATAGTGATCACGCTATTGGGAATAGTGATAGAGGTCAACCCGCTACAGCTCTCGAACGCCCGGTTCCCAATCGCAGTCACGGGTTTGCCTTGGTAGATCGCGGGGACTACCACCTCGGTATCGCTACCAATATATCTAGAAACATGATATTCATTTAATGATAGATAGTACTGCAAGCCTTGGGTACCCGACTGTGCAGAGGGGCCAGCCGTCTCTTCCCACACGGTGGGAACGCCGTCCACGTAATGCCAGTAGTTACCCGCCTCGGTGGGTTGGGTGGCGCTGTACAGAATTAGAGCGTCATCGATATAACCTCGATTAAGCCCATCTATATCGATGGAAATGTACTCTTCAAACGTGCCGCGATAAAAAACCGCATTCAATCGATCACAATAGCAACACGCGTTACCTCCTATTTCGGCTATACTTCGCGGCAAAACAATGGATATAAGTTGAGTGCAATTGTAAAAGGCACCCTGTCCGATAGAGATGACACCCTCGGGAATGGTGATAGAGGTCAATTCGCTACAGCCAGAGAACGCACCGTCCCCAATAGAGGTCACGAGTTTGTCTTGGTAGAACGCGGGGATTTCCACCTCGGTATCGCTACCAATATATCCCGTCACGGTATATTTACCGTCAGCCAAAGCATATTGAAAGTCTTGCGTCCCTTGCTGCGCAGAGTAATTCGACGTTCCTTCCCACTCGGTGGGAACGCCGTCCACGTAATGCCAAAAATTGCCCTTTTCGATAGGCTCGGTCTCGCTGTAATAGTAGCGAGTTGCCGCGACAAGGTCACGGTTGTACATCTGAATAACGATGCGGTCCCAATCTTCGCTATCCCCCATAAAGAAGACGGTACTCAACCTGTCGCATCCTTCGAAAGCCCGGCTCGCGACTCTACGCACGTTTGCGCCGATTACCACGTGATTCAACCTGCTACAGCCGCTGAACGCATCTTCCCCGATAGAGGTCACGCTGTCGGGTATCGTGACAGAGGTCAATTCGCTACAGCCATAGAACGCACCGTCCCCAATAGAGGTCACGCTGTCGGGAATGATGATAGAAATTAACCCGCTACAGTCATAGAACGCATACCCCCCGATAGAGGTCACGCTGTCGGGGATGGTGATGGAAGTCAACCCGCTACAGACCGAGAACGCATATTCTCCGATAGAGGTTACACTATCGGGGATGTTGATAGAAATCAAGTTAGAGCAACCCGCGAAAGCCCTGTCCTTGATGGCGACAACAGGTTTTCCTTTATACGAGCGCGGGATAAAAGCGACCAATCGATCGTCATTCTTCACGGAATAGCCTGTGACCGCCATACCATCGCCCACATCCGAAAACTCCAGATCCAAACTTTTGTTAGGCTGTATGCGTTGCAAATATAACGGACCGCACGCGGACAAAAGAAGCGCAGTGGTCGCCATCGTCAAAACTATCCCCAGCCAAATCGTAAATCTTTTCATTTTCTCGTTCTCCTTACGTTTTGGGCTCCGCAGTTAAGCCAATCGGGAGCCCCAAAAAAAATATGGTAAATGATTAGAATAGTATAATGGTATCATATATAGCCCACATAGGTCAATAGTTTGGGCTACAATTAGCCCACCCGATTTTGAAAAGGATGAGATTTTGCAAGAGGAGATAGGGCTTATGGACGTATGTGAAGCAGTCAAAACGCGCATCTATAGCTTGTGTGCGCAACGCGGTATCAGCATCAACAAATTGGCGACAGAGGCGGGCTTGTCCCGTTCGTCGCTCAAAAATATTCTGTATGGGAAAAGCCGCAACCCCGGCATTGTTACCATCAAAATCCTTTGCGACGGATTGAATATGAGTTTGGCGCAGTTCTTTGACGCAGAGCCCTTTAGCGCTTTGGACCAGGAGATCAAATAGTGCCCGCGCCCCTCTTAAAGTGCGCCTGCCGTAACCGAAAACCCCATGGACGTACCGAGCAAATCGCAACGAAAGGGGCGTAGACCCATCCGAGCCGGGCGGTGAAAGCACGCGTCGCGGTCTCGTTGGGGGGCAAACGGCGGATTTGCGCCCCCACGCAGGTTGAAATCGGCATAAAAAAGCGCAAAAAACATATACTTTTAGTATATTTTTTGTCTAAAAAGAATTGCAAAATACGCGAGGGCGTGATAGAATAGTTATAGATTATGCATCGTAAGGTGTATTTTGGAGGGATATATGACGGATAACAACAGTTTGTTTTTGGCCGTGATGATCATCGGTTACGTGATTTTGGGCTTGTTGACCATCGGCGTCATCATCAAAATCGCGTCCGTGTACGCTCGGTACAAAGAGAGTAAGAAAGGTGCCGCCATCGAGTTGAAAGATTACAAGGTGTTGGCCATCGCACAAGAGCAAGGCGAGACCACCATTCTTTGCAAGGGAGTGGAGGATCTTCCCGCAGAAGATACCAACGTGGTAGTGGCCGCAGACGGCGAGGAGGCGTAATATGACAACTATGTTTACCGTGTTTTGGATTGTAGTCGTAGTCGTGTTGGGCCTGGACTTCATCGGCGCCATCGTGCTGTGCCTGTTGGAGAACAAACTCAAAAAGCAACGCCCCGATAACGCCAACGAGTTGGATATCGAGAACGTGACCACCCACACCGAGGGCGAGGACGTGTATCTGCACGTTACCGACGGTATCGTACACGTCATCAAAGAATTGCCCGCCGCCGAGGTCGTAGTCAAAGAGGTCGTCAAAGAGGTCGAAGTCGTCAAAGAAGTCGAGGCGGAGCAAGCCGCCGAGGCCGAGCAACCCGCCGCAGAGGAGGAGATTGCGGGCGACGCCACCGAGGGCGAAGTCGAGTTGGACGCCGAGGGCAGAGTGGTCTTCATCGCTTCCGAGCAAAAGCAGACCTATTTGGACAAATTGGCCGCTTTGGACAAAGAGACTTACGCTTTGTACGAGGAATTGGTCAACTACTTGGTCTCCAAGGAGAACGTCAAGCAGATCACCACTTCCAACAAGGCCATCTTCAAATATAAGACCGACCGCTTGGTCATTTCCACCGTGCGTCGCGGCGTCATCACGTTGCAATTCATGTTGATCAACTCCAGCCTGGAGCGTTATATGCGCGCCGAGGGTGCCAAGCAAATCAAGGTCACGCCCGTCACCATTCGTTTGGTTGACGAAGATACTTTGGCAAGAGCCAAGAGCACTGCCGACCTGACCATCGAATATTTGGAGCAAGAGAGAGTGTACAACGCCGAGCAAAAGAAGGCCGCCCGCAGAGAAGCGCGTCGCCTGAAAGCCGAGGCAGAGCGTGCCGCCGCCGCCGAAACGGCCGCTGCCGACACCACCGACACCACGGACGGCGAATAATCACGTTATCACAAGAGATAGCCGCAAGTTTTTGCGGCTATTTTTTTGTGCGGTTTTGCAAATAGTTTCGGCAATAATTTGACATTATCCGCTATCCAAAACTACAATAGCAGTATGAAGAGATCTGGTATGCGCGTCAAAGATATGGATATGACTAAGGGCGGTCTGTTCGGCAAGATAGCGGCGGTGGCTCTGCCGCTGGCGTTGTCGGGCATTTTGCAACTCGTCTTCAACGCGGCGGATCTCGTCGTCATCGGCAAGTATTCCGAGACGAGCACGGTGTCGTTGGCGGCGGTCAGTTCCAACACGGCGCTCATCGGTCTCATCATCAACGTGGCCATTGGGCTGTCCTTGGGCGCCAACGTGGCGTTGGGGCAGGCCATCGGTCGAGGGGACAAAGAAGGCGCGCACCGTGCTTTGCATACCGCCATGCTCTTGTCCGTGGTGTGCGGGTTGGCCACCGCAGCCATAGGCTGCGCGATGGCGCGGCTTTTCCTCGAGTGGATGCAGACGGACGCCACGGTCATCGACAAGGCCACGACGTATCTGCGCATCTACTTTGCGGGTGCGCCCGCCAATATCGTCTTCAATTTCGGCGTGTCCGTGTTGCGGACCAAGGGCGACACCACCCGCCCGCTGTTGTATTTGGCTGCCGCGGGGCTACTGAACGTGGGGCTCAATATGGTCTTGGTCATCTACGCCAAGATGGACGTCGCGGGCGTGGCGCTCGCCACCATCGTCTCCCAATATATCAGTTGCGCTTTGACCGTCGCCGCCCTCGTTAGGGAGAAAGGCTATTGCCGCCTCGTTCTCAAGGATCTGCGCTTCTACAAGCGCGAATTGATACAAATCGTCAAGGTGGGGCTTCCCTCGGGCATATTGAGTTCTTTTTTCTCCATCGCCAACGTGCTTATCCAGTCCAACGTCAACACCTACGGCGCCGCGCTCATCGCGGGTTCGGCCACCGGCAACAGTCTGGAAGGCTTCATCATCGTCAGCATGAACTCGGTCGGCAACGCGTCCGTCACCTTTTCGGGGCAGAACTTCGGCGCGCGGCGCTTCGACCGCATACAGCGCACCGTCGGCATCTGCGTGGGGTTGGAGTGCTTGGTGTGCGGGTTGGGCGCGGCACTCTTTTTGGGATTCGGCCGCTTTTTCCTGGGGCTGTACACCAACGATCCCATGGTCGTCGTCTACGCCTACAACCGTTTGTGGGTTACCTTGCCCCTCTATTTCGTGTGCGGCACGGCCGAGGTGTTCGCGGGCGGTATGCGCGGTATGGGTCACGCCGTCAAGCCGATGATGTCCAACCTCTTCTGTATATGTGTTTTCCGCGTGATATGGGTCAATACGATTTGCCAAATCTACCACGTGCCCGAGTTGCTCTATTTGTCCTGGCCCTTGAGCTGGCTCATCAACGTGGTTTCGTCGGGCGTTCTCTACGGCTACACCCTCTACCGCGAACGCACGCATGAATCCCCCGTCGAACCCGCGGACGAATCCCCCGTCGAGGGCGCGCCCGTCGTAGCGTAAAACGCCCGTGCAATGCGCGCGGTTATTATTATTCTAAATAAACTCGGAGTAAAAAATTATTGTAAATCGTCCAATGGGAGCAATTTGACGTCGAAGGTGGCGTCATCGTATATCTCGATGATCGTGCCGCCGCGTTGGGTGTGTTTTTCGAGCATATGCGGGTAGGCGAAGTAGTCTATGCTCATGCCGTACGTCATACGGATACCCCGATAGGTGGCGGACAGCGTATTGAGGTGGTCGTGGCCGAAGAACATACCCTTGCAACTGCCCAACTTGACCATTTCGGCGAAGAACGTGCCTTCCAGCGTTTTGGGGTAGCCGAAGTAGTTGTCCTTCTCTTGCACGAAGCCGAGATGATAGGTGGCATCGTCCGTTTCTCCGCGATAGATATGATCCCACGCCGTTTTGATTTCTTTGGGCGGAATGTGGAAAAATGCCAAAGAGGGCAGGGGGCGTTCGACGTCCTCGGACATATCTTTGATGGTCTTGACGTACCAATCCACTTGGTCTTGGTGAATAATATCGAATCCCGAGAAAAAACTCTTGCCGACGTAGGCGTTGCTGTCAACGAACATCAACGCGAGTATATCTTTGCCGTCTTCCCCTTTGAGCGGAATGCAGTAGTTGCCGCACCCCGTCAGCCCCGCCTCGCCTTTGGCGAAGTAGCAGTCGGGCCGGGAGATCATATAGTCGGCAAGTTGTTCCTTTTGGTAGCGTGCGTGCGGCTCGGTGTCGTGATTGCCGAACACGGCGCACCAAGGCAGGTGATACTTGGCCAACAGATCGCCTACCATGCGGAAGGGTTTGAGATTGTCGTGCGAGCCGCCCAAGGTCACGAAAGGATACCCAACGTCCCCCGTTATCACGCAAAAATCGGCCTCGGCCGCACGTACGATTTTCTCCACGGCAGAGAGGGCCAATTTGTCGTTGCGGCGGCACAACAGACCGCACCCCAGGTGGATGTCGGTCAGTTGCAGAATGCGCAGGGGTTTGCCTCTTTCCTTGTAAATGACGGCGCCGCCGTCCGTGCGTTCTATTCTCATATCAGTCCTTTTTGTCCTCGCTCGGCGTCGCGGGTTGCGCGGCGTCCCACGCGGCCTTGGCTTCGGCTATCATCTTAGCGTCCGCGTCCGCGTCGTATTTGCCGTAATGGCGTTCGATGAGGGCGACGCGCTCGGCTTTTTCTTCCTCGGTGAGGCTGTCGAATCTACCTTCTTTCACCGCGTCCGTAAAGAAGCGTATGCGCGTCAACACCGCGTTGTTGAGTTTGAAGCGGAAAGAGGAGAACATGGCCAACGCGATGAGCACGGCTATGGACACGCCCATCAGCACGCGTATGGTCGTCAGCACCGCGCCGATTCGTTCGCCCACCGCCGCGGCGGAGAAGTTTTCGGCCTTGATGGAGAGTTGCCCCGAATGGGACAATTCCTGCGCTTTGGCGGTGATTTCCCCGTTGAATTGCATAAAGAAATCGCCGATGGTGGTGGATTTGGTGGCGGCGTAGGCCTCGGCCAAGGCCGACGTGCCGTCCTCTTTGACCAACGCTTCCGCGCCTTGCACGGCGGCGTTGTAGCCGTCGTATCCCACGCCCGTCAATATCCAGCCTATCATGCCCACGCCCAATGCGCCGCTTATCTTACGCGCAAAGGTCATCATACCGCTATACGTACCCGTGGGGTGTTCGCCCAATTTGAGTTCGGCCACGTCCAACGTGTCGGGGAAGTTCATCCAAGGTATCATCTGCGCGCCGCCGAAGCCGAAGCCCATCACGAAGGCGACCACGGGCACCAGCCACGAGGGGCACCACGAGGGATCCATCACGGCGAAGAAGATGCCGCCCACGATGTAGAAGGGCAGGCCCATACGGAAGGCGAATCCCTTGCCTTTTTTGTCCATCATCACGCGCACCAAGGGGAAGCTCAGCACGGCCGCCACCGACATGGGCGCGACGATAAACAGGCTGCTGAACCGCATGGTCGTGAAGCCCAGATCCAGCACCGAGCCGCGCCACACGTGCGAGGCGTAGTAAGCGGCCAGGGCGGACAGCATATCCATACAGGTAAAGGCGGTGACGTACATGGCGATATGCCACTTGTACGAGCGATTCTTATAGGGCTTGACGTAGCCCTCGATGAATTTTTTGAAGGAGAAGCGCTCTTTCTTTTCGTGCGGGGCGGGCTTGACGCGCTCTTTGACGAAGATAGAGCAGACGACGAGGCCGCCGCCAAACAGACTGCCGAATACGACCGCCGTTAAGATCCAGAATTGCGTGGTGGTGAGGGTGCCTTTGTCCTGCAAGGCGTTCAGCAGAATGAGGGGAACGATATAGGAGATACCGCTCGCCGCCGAGGTGAAGACCAATTTGACCGTGTTGGCGTTGTTGCGCTCGCGGAAAGAGGGCGAAATATCCGACGCCATCGAGGTGTACGGCACTTGCGACACGGTGGAGCAGGTGCTCCAAAAGAGATAGAATACCAGCATCCACGCGATCATGCCCGCCTGGGACGTAATGCCCATACGGTGCAGGGGCGCGAACAAGAGGAACAGAGCCACCACGATGCACAAGCCGCCCACCAGCATATAGGGCTTGCGCCGCCCCCAACGTCCCCTGGTATTGTCGGACAAAAAGCCCATCACGGGGTCGGTGACGGCGTCCCACAACTTCGCCAGCATCATGATGGTGCTGGCCGCCGCGGCGGTAATGCACAGCGTATCCGTCATATATTTCAACAGGATACACGAAATCATGGCGACCGCGCCGCCGTCCATCAAGCCGCCCAAGCCGTAGGCGATCATCTCCCCTATCGGCACGCGGTCTTTGGGATCTACGTAGGGTTTCGGTTGTTTCTCTTTTTTCACTGGAATACCTCGCGTCCAAGTGCGTTGATATATATAATATATCACAATCCCTCTCCCGTTTCAAGGGGCAAATGGCGATTGCTTGGCGTTTGGCGACAAAAAACCGTCGAGCGTGCGCTCGGCGGTTTCGTTTTGCTTCGTTTGTTGACGATATACGATTACTCTTCGCTGCCTTTCACCTCGTAGTCCACGTTGAAGTCGGTGTAATAGTTGCGTTGTTGGCAATCGAAGGAGCCGTCCGGACGAACGACGATAGCGGTGCAGCCGCGCTGGCTGTGCTGTTTGAAAATGCCCGCGTAGGCCAGGTAGTCCACGCTCATGCCGTAGGTCAGGCGCATGGTGTAGTCGTCTTTGGTGTAGCGCACCGAGAAGTTGTTGATATGGTCGTGGCCGCAGAACGCACCCTGCATGGCGTTGGCTTTGGCCGCCGCCCAGAACTTGCCCGCGAGGGCCTCGTTCTTGACGCCGCAGAACACGCCGTAGGTATTTTCGTCCGATTTGGCCAAGGGGTTCGCGGACGCGCCCGTGATCTCGTCGTTGTAGCCGTAGATATATTCCACGTGTTCGCTGTTTGCCATCACTTCGCCTCTCACGCCCATTTTGCCGTTGGTCTCCACCAATTCGCCCCAGGCTTCGCGGTATTCGCGCAGAGGAATGTGGAAGAAAGCGAGGTTTTTGATGGGTGCGTCTACGCCCTTCGCGGCGTTTTGCTGGCGCAACTTAGCCATCTCTTGCGTGTACCAGTCGATTTGGTTTTGATGGATATTGTCGTATTTCCACAGCGCGCCGAAGACGTCGCCGTCCGTATAACTGTGGCTGTCGAAGAGGACCAACGCTTGGGTGATGACGCCCGCCGAGTTTTTGACCTTGATGATATTGTTGCCGTAGCCGAAACTCTCGGCCTCGTCCTTATCGGCGATATCGTTGTTGGCCGAGAAGAGGCAATACTTGAAGTTTTGCTCGGCGTACCAATCGCAAATCTCTTGGCGCGTGTAGTAGCTATAGGCCTCGGTGTCGTGGTTGCCGAAGGCAAACGTCCAATATACGCCCAACGCTTCCATCTCGTTGGCAAACACCTTGGCGGGGTTGAGGTTGTTGAACGAACCCGACGAAAAGGGCACGGGGTAGGATATGTCGCCCGTGATGATGACGAGGTCGGGCGTGCTCTTGCGCACCATGGTGGCCACGGCGTTCATCGCCCACGGATCCTCGTCTTTGCTCAAAAATCCCGAGCCGATATGCACGTCCGTCAACTGCAATACGTTGAGATCTCTGTCCGTTGTGAAGGTGTAGTATCCGTCCGCGTCCTTGGTGGGGACGAGTTGGTCGGCGTAGGCCACTTTTTCGAAGGACTTGGCCTGCTCGATAAGCGCCTTGGTCGTCACGACGTTCAAAATGGGAACGAGCGCGATGAGAAGGATAATCACCAAAGCGATTGAGCCGACCACGATGGCGGCGATGGCGCAACCGCGTTTGCGTTTTTTCTTGTTGCGGTTGGTGTGCTCCATAGGCTCTTTGTCCTCGATGGCGACGCCGGCGGCGGCTTGCTCTTGGACGGGCTCTTGGACGGCCGTTTCCTCTTGGGCGGTCGCTTCCTCTTGGACGTTCGTGTCGTTCGTATTTTCCATATCGGTCATAGACGTTACCTCTCCTTTTGAGAATACTATTATTATATAATCGTTTGGCGCGTTTGTCAATATCGCTTTTTCGCAAAAGTCGTGCATAACCTGCGGCTAAAGGGGCAACACTTTCGGTATGAATTGTGTGATCGTTTGCGTGGGAACGGACAAAATATGCGGCGACAGTTTGGGCCCCATGGTGGGCAATCTCCTGCGCCATCGCTACGCGGTGCCTTGCCCCGTGTACGGGGTGGAGGGCCGCACGGTCAACGGTGCCAATCTCGAGCGGTACCGTCGGTTTTTGGACGCGCACTACGCGGGCGTGCCCGTCATCGCGGTGGACGCGGCGTTGGGCGAGGTCGACGAAGTGGGCAAAATCCGCTATCGCTTGGGCGGCGTGCAGGCGGGCTGTGCGTTGGGGCGCAAAAGCCCCGCCGTAGGGCAGTTGGCGGTGCTGGGCGTGGTGGGCGTCAAGGGCGAGGACGCCATCTCCACCTTGCTCGAGGTGCCCTTCGCCTTGGTGGAGCGGTTGGCCGAGGATATCGCCCGCCGGATAGCGACCGCGTTGGAGGACTTGCGGGCGGTATGTTGACGGCGCTCGAAAAGGTGCTTATCTACAGCGTTGTCGGTTTCGCTTTCCTTTTCGTCATCGCCAAGATCCTCGGCAAGAAACAAATCGCCCAACTTGACTTTCTGGACTACACCATCGGCATCTCGTTGGGGTCCATCGCGGCGGATATGGCCTTCGACATCGAGCGGCCGATATGGTACTACCTCGTGGGCATGGCCGTGTTTGCGGTCTTGGATCTGCTGTGTAGCGTATTGGGGCGCAAAAACAACTTTTTCAAGCGCGTTTTCGTGGGCAAGCCGCTCGTTTTGATAGAAGAGGGCCGCCTCAATTACCGCAATCTCAACAAGAGCAAACTGTCCCTCAACGAATTTTTGTCCCTCTGCCGCGAAAAGGGCTATTTCAATCTGGACGATGTGGCCTATTGCATTTTCGAGACCAGCGGCAAGTTGTCCGTCTTGCCCAAAGCGGGCAGAGAAGCGGCCACGGCCTTGGACGTGGGCGCACGGCCCAAAGCCCCCGCCGCGCTCAGCAAGGACGTGGTGATGGACGGCAGGGTGATAGACGCGTGCTTGGCGCAGTTGGGCAAGGACGAGGCCTGGCTTCGGTCGAAACTCGGCGGCGTGGACGTCAAAGACGTCGCCATCGCCTACTACCTCGCCGAAACGGACGAGGTGGTCGTGCACCCCAAGCACCTGCCGCAAAATGACGGGTAAGTCGTCCGCAGCGCGTTTTCGGTGCGGCGCCGCTCCCACCCCGTCTTGCCGTCTGCGCAATTCGCCGAATCGCGTCCTTTTGCACCGTATTTTGAAACGATTATTTTAAGAACGAAACGAATATATTAGACAAGACCGCCGTGCGTATGCTATAATCCGTCTATCAAAGCAAAGGATAAACGCTATGCAACTCACCAAAAAAGCAAAAGCCTTAATTATAGCGGGTGCCGTCGTGTTGGCCGTGGTCATCATATTGGTCAGCATTATGGGCGCGGCGGTCGCCAAGAGCAAGAAGGACCAGACGGTCGCTTCGGGCACTTTGTCTATGTTGGGCAACCTCATTCGCAACAAGAACAAGGTGGACTATCAGGTCTTCGACGACGCGGCCGAGTTCCCCGTGGAGAAATTCCGCGTGAGTATGTCGGCCATGAATCATTGGGAAAACGTCGACGATTACGATTACGCCGACTACCAATACACCTACAAATATACCCTCAACGGAGAGGAGAAGGATGCGGGCGACCTCAAGGGGTTGCAGGAGATGTTCAACGCGTACGGCGCTACCGAAATGTACGTGCGCATCAACACCACGCGCCACTCGCCCCAGTCGGACGTCAACGACTTCTATCACGCCCGTATGCACTGCTTGGACGAGTCGCTCAAAGCGTGCCAAGTGGCCGTTGAGTTGGGTATGCCCATCAACGTAGAGGTGGGGTGTTTCGCGGGGTACAGCGACGCGTTCGAGTCCCAATATCCCGACTTTTCCGAATATACGGACGAGGAATTGGGCATCACCTATCCTCGCACGGCGGACGGTGTGCGTAAAGAATGGAAAGATATGACCATCGAGGAGATCTGCTTGGTGCTCAAAGGCTACGGCAAATTCCTCGCCACGCAGGTCAAGGCCGTGGGCGCCGACGTGGAATATTGGGATCTCGGCAACGAGACCAACTACGGCTTCGGCGGCGTGATGATGCCTTTGAAGAGCGCGGTCAGCAAGGCCACGTCCAAGCAATTCTGGATCACCTATCTCAAAAAGAACTTCGGCGCGGATTGGCTCGCCAAGAATATCTGGTGCTACAACGGGCAAATGTTCGCGGCGCTCAAAGCGGGCATCGTCGAGGTCTATCCCGCGGCCAAGTTCTCCTCGCATATCTCCACTGTCACCTGGGGCGCGGACTATACCGTCAAGTATTTCAAGACCCTTGCCGAAAACGGCTATATGGTCGACCAAGCGGGCATCAGCTACTATCCCAACGCCACGGGCGTCATCTTGGACAAGATCGCCCAAATCAAGCAAATCGTGCTGGCCGTCAATCGTGAACTCCACGTCAACGTGATGTTGGCCGAATACGGCTACGCCAACGAAACCGGCCTTGCCTCGGGCACCTTCGCCAGCTGGAACAATGAGGTGCACGGCTATAAGTTGACCGACGAAGACGGCGCCAAATTCCTCAAGGAACTCATCACGTGGGGTAGGAAGAACGGTATGGCGGGCATTCGTCCCTGGGCGCCCGAGCTCGATTGGGCCAATCCCTGGTTCGATTTCGACAATACCGCCAAAACGGCCACGGCCAAGCAGGTGCTGTTTGACGCGCTCAAAGAAGCGGTGCAATAAGCCCACCCGGCCGAAAGGACGCATTTCATGCAAAAGGACGGACAAGAACGCGTTTCTTGCCCGTCCTTTTTTCGTAGGTATTGCGATTTTCACGCGGAAGTGGTATAATACGATTATGGACAAAGACAAGCAACGCACGGTTTCCGCCATCGTGTTGGTGGCGAGTTGCCTCCTCGCTTCCCTCGGATTGGCCATCGCCAAGATGTACGTGGGGCTTCGCAGCAATTCGCTGGTCGTCACGTTGGACGGAATGAACAGTTTTTTCGACGTCGCTACGGGCGTAGTCACCGTGGTGGCTTTTTGCGTATTGTTCGTGCCGCGTTCCGAACGGCACCCTCACGGGTTCGGCAGGGGGGAGTACCTCGCGGGCTTCGTGGTGGCGTGCGTCACCGTGGTGATGGGCGTGGTGTTTTTGTTCCGTTCGGTGGGCAGATTGGCCATGGCCGAGCCGGTGTACTATCGCTTGTCCAGCATGATCATCATTTTGGTCGCCCTCGTCGTCAAGGTGGGTATGACCGTGGCCTACGGGTTGGTCAATCGCCGCGTCCGCTCGTACGCCTTGCGCGCATTGCTGTTGGACAGCGTGTTGGACGTGGGGGTTACCGCCGTGTCCGTCGCCTCGTTTACGATTTCACAGGCCGCTTCTTACGCGGCAGACGCTTGGTTCGGCATCGCGTTGTCCGTGGTCGTCATGGCGTTCGGCGTCAAGATGGTGGTGGACAATACCCGCCTGTTGTTGGGTGCGGGCGACGTGTCGGCCGAGAGGGACGCGGTGCGACGGGTACTTGCCGCTACCGTGGGGATAGACGCGGTGCGCGCGGTCGTGCTGAGCGATTTCGGCTATCGGTGCAAGGCGGGTTACGCCGAGGTCGTGTTCTCGCCCGCGTTGTCGGTGGAGGAAGCGGCCGAGGTGGCCGCCGAGGTGCGCGCTTCTCTCGCCGAGGAGGGCGTAGACGTTCGATTGGTCCCCGTTTGCACGGACGCCGTGGCAGGGTAATATATGTGCGCGTAGGCGTATGCGCGTATATTGCGCGCGAATTGTATGTTACGCGTGTCGCGCGTAAGGGGCACGCCGCCGTTTCCCCTCGCCCCGCATGGCGGGCGTTTTATATACCGTTCCCTTCCTTGTTCGTATCGTCCGCCTGTTTGAAATACCGTACGCGCTTTTTTCGTCGTCGAGGCCGATTGTCGGCTTGCTTGCCCGTGATTTCTGGCTCGTTTTGCGGAATTTTTCGCACGAATAAAAAATTATCAAAAAATTAATAATCTTAGCCGTAATTTAATTTTATACAATTTGTATATTTTTAGTTGACTTAGTTGACTTTTATGAATTATATTGTATCTTGCCTTATTTCGCGCATACTCGCACGCGCGTATATAGGCCAAACGTAGAAAATTTTATTTGAGGAGTGAAGATATGTCTCACAAATTGAACATCGTAAAGTATGGCACGACCGAGAGATTGAGCTTTTCCAAGACCCGTCAGGTAATGGATTTGCCCTACTTGATGGAGTTGCAAATTAACTCGTACAAGCGGTTCAAAGAAGAAGGTATCCGCGAGATTTTGGACGAGTTTTCTCCTATCGTGCAACGTGCCACCACCGGCGGTCAAGAGCGTTTCGTATTGGAGTTCGGCGACTATTATTTCGAAGAGCCCAAGATGAGCGCCAGGGACTGCAAATGCAAAGCCGTCACCACCTATAGTGCTCCGCTCAAGGTCAAAGTGCGTTTGATTTTGCGCGAGAAGGGCGACCTCATCAAAGAAGACGAGATCTTCTTGGGCGACATTCCCCTTATGACGGACACCGGCTCCTTCATCATCAACGGTGCCGAGCGCGTGGTCGTCAGCCAGCTGGTGCGTTCTCCGGGCGTCTATTTCGAGAAATCGGTGGACAAGAACGGCGACGCCAGCTACAAGTGCACGGTCATTCCCAAGAACGGCGCTTGGCTCGAGTTCGAGCAGGACAAGGACATTTTGTGGGTGCACGTCGATCGCAAGAAGAAGATCAGCGCCACTTTGTTGTTGCGTGCTTTGGGACTCAATATGAAACAGGGCGCTTCCAAAGTCGACGACGACGATATCCAAGCCGTGTTCGGCGACAAGGACGACTTGCTCAACAAGACCTTGGAGCACGACAAAGAGGAGTTCCACGATTTGATGAGAGCCAAGAAGGAGTTGTATTCCAACATCCGCGGCGGCGAAGTCATCACGGACGAGGGCGTCAACGCCAACATTCCCTCTATTTTCTACGACAAGAAGCGTTACGATTTGTCCCGCGTCGGCCGCAACAAGTACAACAAGAAGTTGTCCCTTGCCGCCCGCATCGCCGAGCGTGAGTTGGCCGAGGACATCGTAGACGAGGAAAGCGGCGAAGTGCTTGCCGAAAAGGGTACCGTATTGGACTACGACACTGCGTGGGCCATTCAGAATATGGGCGTCAACCAAGCCTATGTCGTGGGCGACGACGGCGTCAAGGTCAAGATTATCGGCAACGCCACCGTGGACTTGGGCAGATTTATTTCGGTCGATCCCCGCAGCATCGGCGTCACCGAGTGGGTGCACTATCCCACCCTCAAAGAGATTTGGAAGGATTGCGCCACCGAAGAGGAGAAGATCGAGGCCGTCAAAGCCCATATCCCCGAGTTGGTGCGCAAGCAGATCTGCATCGAGGACATCGTCAGCATCGTCAACTACAATCTGGCCCTGCCTCACGGCATCGGCTCTTTGGACAATATCGACCACCTCTCCAATCGTCGTATCCGTGCGGTAGGCGAACTTTTGCAACTCGAAATGCGCAAAGGTTTCCAAAACATGGAGCGTCAAATCATGGAGAAGATGAACACCACGTCGGCCGACGACGCCGAGATCAAGAAGTTCATCAACACCAAGCCCGTCACCAGCAAGGTCAAGGAGTTCTTCAACACGGCGCAACTTTCGCAGTTCATGGATCAGCAGAACCCCATCGCCGAGTTGACGCACAAGCGTCGTCTTTCCGCCCTTGGCCCCGGCGGCCTCAACCGTGAGAGAGCGGGTATGGAAGTGCGCGACGTCAACCATACGCACTACGGTCGTCTGTGCCCCATCGAAACGCCCGAAGGTCAAAACATCGGTTTGGTCAACAGTTTGTCTACCTACGCCCGCGTCAACGAGTACGGTTTCATCGAGACGCCCTATCGTCGCATCGACAAGGCGACGGGCATCGTCACCGACGATATCGAGTATATGACCGCGGACGTGGAAGACCAATATATCATTTGTCAATCCACCGAGCCCATCGGCGAGGACGGCCGCTTGGCCAACGCCGAGGTCGCCGCGCGTTTCCGTGAGGATATCCGCAAGGTGCCCGCCAAAAAGGTGGACTATATGGACGTTTCGCCCAAGCAGGTCGTGTCCGTGGCCGCCAGCTTGATTCCCTTCCTCGAGAACGACGACGCCAACCGCGCCCTGATGGGTAGCAACATGCAGCGTCAGGCCGTGCCTCTCATCAAGCCCGAAGCGCCTATGGTCGGCACCGGCATCGAATACAAAGTGGCCACCGACTCGGGCGTTATGGTATTGTCCGAGACCGACGGCGTGGTCACCCACGTGTCCGCCAACCGCATCACGGTAGAGAACGGCGGCTTCGTCAAGGAGTACGAGTTGCAGAAGTTCGAGCGTAGCAACCACGAGACCTGCATCAACCAACGCCCCATCGTGTCGGTCGGTCAACAGGTCAAGGTGGGCGACGTCTTGGCGGACGGCCCCTCCACCGACCACGGCGAGTTGGCCCTCGGCCGCAACATTCTCATCGGTTTCATGACGTGGGAAGGTTACAACTACGAGGACGCCATTCTCATCAGCGACGAGTTGGTGCGTGACGACGTGTTCACGTCCGTGCACATTTCCATCTACGATACCGAAGCGCGCAACACCAAGTTGGGCAACGAGGAGATCACCCGTGACATTCCCAACCGCGGCGAAGATATGCTCAAAGACCTCGACGAGGATGGCATCATCAGAGTTGGCGCCGAAGTGCGTTCGGGAGACATTCTGGTCGGCAAAGTCGCCCCCAAGGGCGAGGCCGATCCCACCGCCGAAGAGCGCTTGCTCCGCATGATTTTCGGCGAGAAGAGCCGCGACGTCCGCGACGTCAGCTTGACCGTCCCGCACGGCGAGCACGGCGTGGTCGTAGACGTGCAGGTCTTCACCAAAGAGAACAAGGCCGATATGAACACCGGCTCCACCAAGTGGGTGCGCGTGTTCATCGCGCAAAAGCGTAAGTTGGGCGTGGGCGACAAGATGGCCGGTCGTCACGGCAACAAGGGCGTCGTGTCCCGCGTGTTGCCCAAGGCCGATATGCCTTTTATGGCCAACGGCACCAGCCTGCAAATCGTGCTCAACCCCTTGGGCGTGCCCAGCCGTATGAATATCGGTCAGGTTTTGGAAGTCCACTTGGGTTTGGTGTGCAAGACGGCCGGTTGGCACATTGCCACCCCCGTATTCGACGGTGCCACCGAGCAGGAGATACAGGAGTTGCTCATCGAGAACGGCTTGCCCGAGGACGGCAAGATGCAGTTGTTCGACGGTCGTACCGGCGAGCCCTTTGAGAATCGTATCACCGTCGGTTATATGTATATGCTCAAGCTTATCCACTTGGTCGACGACAAGATCCACGCGCGTAGCACGGGTTCCTACGCCCTCGTTACCCAACAGCCCTTGGGCGGCAAAGCCAAGTTCGGCGGCCAGCGTTTGGGCGAAATGGAAGTGTGGGCCATCGAGGCGTACGGCGCGGCCAACGTGTTGCAGGAGATGCTGACCGTCAAGTCGGACGACATCGAGGGCAGAGCCAGAGCCTATTCCTCCATCACCAGCGGTCAATACATTGCCGAGCCGGGCATTCCCGAGAGCTTCCGCGTGTTGGTACGCGAAATGCGTTCGTTGGGGTTGGACATTCGTCCCATCGGCGCGGGCAACCAGGAGATTTCGGACAGCACGCCCGACGAGACCGTGGAGGAAGTCGAGCCCAAGAACACCAGCGAGATCGACTTCTCCGAAATTTTCTCTGGTATGCAATCCACCGAGGAAGAGGAGAGCGTATTTGACGAAGACGATCCCTTTGCAAGTCTCTTCGGCACGGATACGGACGACGACGGCAACTTGAATTAAGGAGGTACGGTAGTATGTACGAAGTAAAGAATTATGATTCCATCAAAATCGGTTTGGCTTCTCCCGAAAAGATCAGGGAGTGGTCGCACGGCGAAGTAAAACGCGCCGAAACCATCAACTACCGCACCCAAAAGCCCGAGCCGGACGGTCTGTTCTGCCAAAAGATTTTCGGACCCATCAAGACGGGCGAATGCGCCTGCGGCAAATACAAACGCACCCGCAACAAGGGCATCGTGTGCGAGCGTTGCGGCGTCAAAGTCGAGGACAGCAAAGTGCGCCGCGAGCGCATGGGACACATTGAGTTGGCCGCCCCCGTGGCGCACCTCTGGTATCTCAAAGGCGCCCCTTCGCGCATTGCCACCGTGTTGGCTTTGCCCCCCAAAGACGTAGAACACGTCGTGTATTACGCGAGTTATATCGTCCTCGAGGCCAAGCCCGAGACGGGTTTGGTGCGCAAGCAAATCATCAACGACAAGCAGTACGGCGAGATCATCGAGCAATATGGCCGCGACAGCGTCAAGGTGGGTATGGGTGCCGAGAGCATCAAGATTTTCTTGATGGAAGTCGGCAAAAATCTGGACGCCGAGATCGAGGCGTTGCGCAAGGAGATCGCTTCCGCCCAAGAGGCCAACAAGAAAGACAGGGCCACCGTCAGCGCCAACATCGTCAAGGCGGCCAAGCGTCTGGATATTTTGGAGGCCTTCAAAGAGACGGGTAGCAAACCCGAATGGATGATTTTGGAAGCCTTGCCCGTGTTGCCTCCCGAGTTGCGCCCCATGATCCCCCTCGAGGGCGGCAGATACGCCACCAGCGACCTCAATGACCTCTATCGTTTCGTGGTCAGTCGCAACGACCGTCTCAAGAAGTTCTTGCAGTCGGGCGGCGTGGACGCCATGATCCGCAACGAGAAGCGTATGTTGCAAGTGGCGGTCGACAACCTCATCGACAACACCAAACGCGCCAAGTCCACCTCGGGCAAATCGCGTGAGCTCAAGAGCCTGTCCGCTATGCTTTCGGGTAAGCAGGGCCGCTTCCGTCAAAATCTGCTCGGCAAGCGCGTGGACTATTCGGGCCGTTCGGTTATCGTCGTCGGTCCCGAGCTCAAAATGTATCAATGCGGTCTTCCCAAAGAGATGGCGTTGGAACTCTTCAAGCCCTTCATCATGAAGGAGTTGGTCGCCCGCAACTACTGCAACAGCATCAAAAACGCCAAGCGTTACGTGGAGCGCGTTCGCAGCGAAGTGTGGGACGTTTTGGACGACGTCATCAAGGATCATCCCGTGCTTCTCAACCGTGCGCCTACGTTGCACCGTTTGGGCATTCAGGCCTTCGAGCCCGTGTTGGTCGAGGGCAGAGCGCTCAAGTTGCACCCCTTGGCTTGTACGGCGTTCAACGCCGACTTCGACGGCGACCAAATGGCCGTGCACGTTCCTCTTTCCATCGAGGCGCAGTCCGAGGCCCGCTTCCTGATGCTGTCCACCAACAACATTCTCAAACTGTCGGACGGCAAGCCTATCGTCGTGCCTACGCAGGACATGGTTTTGGGCAGCTACTACCTCACCATCGAGCGTCCCTTCGAGGCGCAGCGTGAGGGGGAGAGCGAGCTTGACTACAAGCGTCGCACCCAACACGTCTACGGTTCGGTGGACGAGGCCAAGATGGCCTATCAAACCAAGAATATCGGGTTGCAAAACCCCATTGTCGTCAAGGTTTCCAAAGAAATCGACGGCAAAGTGTACAGCAAATTCATCAAGACCACGGTCGGTCGCTTGATTTTCAACGAGGCCATTCCTCAGGATATCGGTTTCGTGTCGCGTGAGACGCCCGAGCAACAGTTGGATTTGGAAGTCGACTTCTTGGTCAAGAAGGACGAACTCAAGAAAATCGTGGACAAGTGCTACCGTGCGCACGGCAACACCGTTACCGCCGCCACGTTGGACAAGATCAAGGCGTTGGGCTACAAGTACAGCACCTTGTCGGGCTTGACCACCTGCGTGTTCGATATGCACATTCCCGCCAAGAAGGCGTCCATCATCGCCGCCGCCGACAAAGAGGTCAGCAAAGTGCAAGCCCTCTTCAACCGCGGCTTCATCACCGACGAAGAGCGCGAGCGCAAGGTCGTCGAGATTTGGACGGACGTCACCAACGAGGTCACCAAGGAATTGAACGGCAGCTTGGACACCTTCAACCCCATTCGTATGATGCAACACTCGGGCGCCCGTGGTAGCACGGAGCAGATCCGTCAGTTGTCGGGTATGCGTGGCTTGATGAAGGATCCTACCGGTAAGACCATCGAGTTGCCCGTCAAGTCCAATTTCCGCGAGGGCTTGGACGCGTTGGAGTACTTCATCAGTTCGCACGGCGGTCGTAAAGGTTTGGCCGATACGGCTCTGAAGACGGCCGAGTCCGGCTACCTCACCCGTCGTTTGGTCGAGATCGCCCAGCCCATCATCATTCGCGAGGACGATTGCGGCGATACCATCGGCACCGAAGTCACCAACATTTACAACGGTCAAGGTCAAATCATCGAGCACCTCTACGAGCGTTTGATCGGTCGCTTCTCCATCAAGGAGATTCGCCATCCTCGGACGGGCGAGTTGTTGGTTCCCGCCGACAGCATGATCACCGAGGCGCAAGCCAAAGCCGTCGAAGACGCGGGCATCGAGAAGGTCGCCATTCGTTCGGTGTTGGAGTGCAAACGTCCCTACGGCATTTGCGCCAAGTGCTACGGCGCGGATATGTCCAACGGTCAGTTGGTCAAGATTGGAGAGGCCGTGGGCGTCATCGCGGCGCAATCCATCGGTGAGCCGGGCACGCAGTTGACCATGCGTACCTTCCACACGGGCGGCGTTGCCGGTGCCGACGATATCACCGCCGGTTTGCCCAGAGTCGAAGAGTTGTTCGAGTGCCGTCCTCCCAAGGCGCAAGCCATCATTTCGGAGATCGCGGGCACCGTTACGGTGCTTGACCAAGACAAGCGCAAGGTCATTACCATCGAGCCGAAGAACGGCGGCGATGCCAAGTCCTACAACCCCGCCTACAACGCCAAATTGTTGGTGAAGACGGGCGACGAGGTCGAAGCGGGCGCTCAACTTACCCACGGCGCCATCAACTTGCAGGAGTTGTTGCGCGTGCGCAACGCGCGTGCCGTGCAGGACTACCTCACGTGGGAAGTCAAAAAGGCCTACCAAGCTTCGGGCGTTACCATCAACGACAAGCACATCGAGATTATCATTCGTCAGATGCTGCGCAAGGTGCGCGTGGAGTATTCGGGTACCACCAGCTTCCTGCCCGGTGAGTTGGTCGATATCGCCAGATATCAAGAAGTCAACGCCAAGACTATCGACGAAGGCGGCAAGCCCGCCCTCGGCAAGCGTTGCCTGTTGGGCATCACCAAGGCTTCTTTGGCCGCCGAGTCCTTCCTCGCCGCCGCCTCTTTCCAAGAGACGACCCGCGTGCTGACCGACGCCGCCATCAAAGGCAAGGTCGATCCCTTGATCGGTCTCAAAGAGAACATTATCCTCGGCAAGTTGATTCCCGCGGGTACCGGTCTCAAGCAATATAACGATATCACGGTCATGCCCGTCAGCAACATTCAAGAGGCCGAGGTGGACATTCCCGATATCGGTGACGACGACTAAAGATTAGCGTAAGCGTTACTACGGCAAAGCCTCGCTTTCGGCAAAGCGGGGCTTGCCGACAAGGAGAAATATGAAATACAGACTTTTTACCAGCGAAAGCGTGACCGAAGGTCATCCCGACAAGGTGTGCGACAGCATATCGGACGCCGTGTTGGATGCCGTGCTGACCGTAGATTCGGACGCGCATTGTGCGTGCGAGACGTGCGCCACTACCGACATGGTGTTGGTGATGGGCGAGATCCGTTCTAACGCACGAGTTGACATAGACCAAATCGTTCGTGATACGGTGAAGAATATCGGCTACGACCGCGATTGTTGCGGGTTCGACAGCCATACGCTTACCGTCATCAATCGACTGCACGCGCAGTCCGTCGATATCGCCAAGGGCGTGGACACGTCCGAAGAGGCGCAGGAAGAGGCGGACGACAACGCGTACGACCGTCAGGGCGCGGGCGACCAGGGCATGATGTACGGTTTCGCTTGCCGCGAGACCGAGTGTTTGATGCCCTTGCCCATCACGTTGGCGCACGCCTTGACCGCGCGGCTCACCGCCGTCCGCAAAGAGGGCGTTTTGCCCTATCTTCGTCCGGATGGCAAGGCGCAGGTCACGGTGGAGTACGACGGACTCAAACCCGTGCGCATTCACACGGTCGTGGTGTCTACCCAGCACGACGAATGGGTGTCGCAGACCCAAATTCGTGAGGACGTCATAAGGGAAGTGATACAAAAGGCGCTTCCCGCGGACCTTCTCTACGAGGGCACGCGCATCTTCGTCAACCCCACCGGGCGCTTCGTTATCGGCGGCCCCGACGGGGACAGCGGCCTCACTGGGCGCAAGATCATCGTCGATACGTACGGTGGCTATTGTCCGCACGGCGGCGGTGCTTTTTCGGGCAAGGACGCCAGCAAGGTGGACCGTAGCGCGGCCTACTACGCCCGCTACGTGTGCAAAAACGTGGTGGCGGCCTCCCTTGCGGAGCGCTGTCAGCTCGAGGTCAGCTACGCCATCGGGCGCGCGCACCCCATCAGCATTCGCGTGTCCACGTTCGGCACGGGGTTGGTGGCGGACGACGTCTTGGAGCAAATCGTGGCCAAGGTGTTCGATTTCCGTCCCGCCGCCATCATCGACCAGCTGGGGTTGAAACGCCCTATTTACAAGAGGACGACCAACTACGGCCATTTCGGCAAGCCCGACTTGCCGTGGGAGCAGGTAGATAGAGTAGAGGCATTGAAGAAGGAGTTTGCTGCTTGGAAATAAGAGGCACGGTAGAAGGCTTGATTTTCCGCAACGCCGAGAACGGTTATACGGTTGCGGCAGTAGACGCCCACGGCTTGATGATTACGGCTGTGGGCATTTTTCCGCCTATCACCGAGGGTGAGGACGTGGTCTTGGTGGGTGAGTACAAAAAGAACGCCCGCTACGGCGACCAGTTCGTCGTGTCGCAGGTCATCGTCGCCCCGCCCAAAAGCCCCGAAAACATGGTGCGCTATCTGTCGGGCGGTCTGTTCCCCGGCGTAGGCGAAGTGACGGCGCGCTCCATCGTGCGCACGTTCGGTGCTGATACCTTCGACGTCATCGAGTTCAATCCCGCGAGATTGGCCGAGGTACGCGGCATTTCCCGCCGCAAGGCCGACGCCATCACCGAGCGCTACGTCGAATTGCGCAAAATGCAGCGGTCCATTATGTTTTTGACGCAGTATCACGTCTCCCTCAACCTTGCCATCAAGATTTACAAGCATTACGAAGATCTCACCGAGAGCATCATCAAGACCAACCCCTACAAGTTGGTGGAGGATATCGACGGCGTGGGGTTCCGCACGGCCGACACCATCGCTTTGAGCATGGGCGTGGCCAAAGACGACGTCAACCGCGTGCGCGCGGGGCTTCGCCACACCTTGGACGACGGCGCCAATCGTTTGGGACACACCTATTTGCCCTACGGGCAAGTGGTGGCCATGACGCTCAAATTGTTGGAGTTCGAAGAGGAGCAGGCCAACCTCGTGATGGACACGTTGGAGTCTATGGAAATCGTGGGCGACGTCAAGCGTATCAACGAGCCGGACGGCGGCACGGGCGTGATGCTATTCAAGCACTTCAACCGCGAGCAAGCCATTGCCAAGCGGTTGGTGCAGCTCATGCAGGAGGCCATTCGGTATCACTTCGATTACGAGCGCGAGATAGACTTCTTCGAGAGTCTATACCATATTCGGTTGCACCCCAAACAGCGCGAGGCGGTCACCGCCGCCATGAATTCGGGCGGCGTGGTCATTACGGGCGGCCCTGGCACGGGCAAAACCACCATCATCAAGTGCATCATTCACCTTTTGGAGCGCGTGGAGTCTTCCTACGTGCTCACCGCGCCCACGGGCAGGGCGGCCAAACGCATGAGCGAGGCCACCGAGCGCGTGGCCAAGACCATACATCGCTTGCTCGTTCTCACGCCCAAGGCCCTCAACGTGTCCTACACCTACAACGAGGACAATCCCTTGCCCGCCGACGTCATCATAGTAGACGAAATCTCTATGGCGGACGAGAGTATTTTCTACGCCTTATTGCGTGCCGTCAGGCGCGGCGCCCGACTTATCCTTGTGGGAGACAAAGACCAACTGCCCTCGGTGGGCGCGGGTTGCGTGCTTGCGGATATCATCGAGAGCGGCGTCATGCCCGTCGTTATGCTCGACCATATCTACCGCCAGCAGGAGGGCAGTTTCATCATCACCAACGCGCACCTCATCAACAAGGGTACCTTGCCCGAGCCGGACAAGACCAGCCGCGACTTTTTCTTCGACTATACCGACGACGAGTCCAAGATGCTCGAGGACGTCGTGCAATTCTGCACCAAGCGCATCTCCACCTATCTGGACGTCACTCCCGCCGAGATACAGGTTTTGGCACCGCTCAAAAAGGGCGAAGTGGGCGTCAATCACCTCAACGAAGTCTTGCAGGCCGCCGTCAATCCTCCCGCCGTGTTCAAAAAAGAGATCAACGTGGGTATGAATTTGGTACTGCGCGAGGGCGACCGCGTCATCCAAACCTGCAACAACTACGACATCGAGTGGACCAAAGAGGACGAGGGTGTAGTCACCTCGGGCACGGGCGTATTCAACGGTGACGTGGGCGTCGTGTCCGCCATCGACCGCGGCAGCATGACCGTCACCGTGCGCTTCGAGGACGACCGAGTGGCGGTGTACGGCGCGGACGAACTCTCGGACGTTTCGCTTGCCTACGCCGTCAGCGTGCACAAGTCGCAGGGCTCCGAGTTCCGCGTAGTGCTGGTGGTGGCTTCGCAGTACAATCCCATGGTGCTTAACAAAAATTTGCTCTACACCGCCGTCACCCGCGCCAAGGAGATGGTCGTTCTCGTCGGCAACAAGCGCACTTTCCAATATATGGTACGCAACAAGCGCACCGAGCGCCGCTACACCGCCTTGGTTCGCTTCATCAAGGAACTGGCGTAGCCTATCTTATCCCCAATCCAATCTAAATAGAGGCACGACCTATCGTCGAGCACTTGCCGTAGCCTGTGGGATAGCGGCGTTCGCTCCCGTTTTTCCGCAACCTTTTCCTCGTCACCTTTCTTCGCTCTTGTGCCAATTTCCCCCATACGTATCCCCCTTTTTCGCCCCAACCCCGCTGCCCAAACCTCTCTTGTATTCGTCTATTCCCACACAAGCGGTATAAGATTTTGGTCGCTATGCTCCCCAAATCCGTCCCGTCTTTCCAAAGGGGACGTGCCCCAACCCAACATGCCAAATTGGTCGTTCAGCGGATAGAATAAAAGGCTGTATCACACTTCTTGTTTAGCACTTCCATTAAGCAACGCGTTTGAGACCACCGTAACGGGTCTTCACAAGGATTGAGCCGAACTCGCTGTCGTAGACATAGTCCTTGTTCCAGACATAAGCAAAGGCGTAGTAGGTATTAGGAGTATTGTAAAACATAATTATATCGTCCCATTCGTCTTTCTCGTCCGGGATATAGAGGAAAGAGTAGCACTCACCGAACTCGGCGTATTCGTGAGTAACGGCAAATACCAGCGCATAGAAACAAGAAATATGGAGTATTATAGTTGAAGAGTGGTGTAAACAATGTCTTTCTATAGAAGAAGTTAAGTTGTTCTTAGAACGGATAGCGGAGGCACTTTCACAATAATCATCTACAGTGCGGATATGAAATATCTGTAGATTGATGGCTTTTCCCAGTCTACCTGTCGTTTTCATGCCACATTATTGACTTTAGTGTCGAAGAATAGTATGATAAATGCTATGGAGTACTGCTATGACGAATGAACGAATAGACGGGTGGGCTGAATTATTATTAGACACAGGTAAACGAAATAATCTAGTCAATTTTAGAGACACTGTTTCTTCTACTTTGGAAATAGTGCTTCCATCTCCTGATAGACTTTTTTCCCTTGTGTGCTCTAATGGCACGTTAGAGGTTTATTTCCCCGAAACATTGCCGATGTTTGTCGATGAAGATGGCGCGGAAACTATTTCAAAAGATAATTATATTGCCTCCTGTCGTGGGGCAATTCGTCATAACCAAATTGTGGTTTATAGCAAAAGAGGCAAGCATCTAAATGTGCTAAAATCTATCTCGAAAAAAGCGGCATCCGCGATGGAGGAAACTGGTGTTAACGTCGCTTATATTGCCATGGGGTTTGTACATTGGACTGAAAGCAAAGACTCGGAAATCGTTATGCGTGCGCCTGTACTACTTGCCCCCATTACTATTCGCAATGATTCTTCGATCGATCCTTTTTATATCTCGGTTGTAGATGATATTATCGTTAACCCGACGTTTGCATATAAACTACAAAACGAATATGGCATTAAACTGCACGCTTATGATGATACAGGCGTTATTGGATATCTCAATTATGTTGCAGACTTGCTATCTCAACTCAAATGGGATGTTTCTCATGAATGCAAAATAGGTTTGTTTTCGTTTTTGAAAATAAATATGTATCAGGACATCAAAGATAATGCCGCTTTGATTGCCCAAAATGGGAACGTGAAAGGTATGCTCGGGGATGAGTATCAACAGGAGAGTGCATCATTTGAGTACGAAAAATCTACCGAACAACCAATAGATATAAGAAACATCCATGAAGTAATAGATGCGGATTCCAGCCAAATTGAGGCGATAAGTATGGCGCAAAGCGGTAGGAGTTTTGTCATACAAGGGCCTCCTGGGACTGGGAAAAGTCAAACCATTACTAACATCATTGCCGAGTGTCTTTCCGCAGGGAAAAAGGTGCTGTTTGTTTCTGAAAAGCTTGCAGCTCTAAATGTCGTGCATGATAAGTTGAAAAGAGTTGGGTTGGCTGATTTTTGTTTGGAGTTGCATAGTCATAAGGCAAACAAAAAAGATGTTGTTAAAGAACTCATAAGAACCATTAAAGCACCAAAAACAATTGTATCTCCTCGCGCACAAACAGAGTTAGATGAATTATACCGTACGCAAAAATGTCTAGATGATTATACAACCGAGTTGCATACGGTTCGTCCTGTTATAGAAACGACTTTGTATCAGTTGTTTGAAAGCGCAGCAGCTTGTCGTTCTGCACAAACACTAGAATATGTTATCCCAAATATACAAAACAAAGGAAAGGCATATTTAAAAGATGTTTTAGAATTATTATCAAGATATTCAGTTTTTGCTTCAACGATAGGGGAGGATTATCACAAATCCCCTTGGTATGGTTTCAAGGTGGGTAGTTGCACATATGAAGCCAAAATACAATTGAGGCATACGTTAGAGGCTGTCATCAACCGCGGTATAGCCTTATCGGCTATAGCGGAAAGCATACAAACACGCTTTCATATTGCAATTATCAGTTCAAATGATATAGTACAAATAAAGGAATTGCTTGAAATAATGGCGGGATCCGTATGGTTCTATCCATTATTTATAGCACCCGAAACACGTAAGCGTTGTCGCGTGGCTCTAACGAAAGCAAAAGAAAGAAGAAACAACCTCAATGAGATTCGGGGTTTAGTTACTAGATATTTCGATGAGGATATTTTAACCATTGATGCGATACGTTATTATAATTTGTTGACGAACAAGTATCACAGTATTATCGCACGATTGTTTTCCAAAGAATACAAGGACATTTGTTGTTTAATTGAGAATTATTCAAGAGGGAAGAAGGTTTCTTATCGAACTGCGACGGAAATACTCGAAAAAATATGTGCTTATAGAAAAAGCGAAGCAAAATACAAGGCTGAACTTGAAGCGTTGGCCGTCTATTTTGACGAGGTTGATGATACAATCATTGATAGTTATGAAGATATCATTACGATGTTGGATCGGCTATCCAAGCTTGACACTTGGACGCTTGATTTAGCAGCATTTAGTGCAATAACTAATGAGTCTTACAAAACGTTAATGTTGGATGTCAAGCCCTATGTCGAAATCATTCAGCAAACATTAGATAGCACGGAACAAGAGTATAATAGCCTTGTAAACAGCTTTTTCTCAGACGAATTTGATATTGCAGGAAGTTCGTTTGATCGCGTTCAAAACAAATTGGAGGCTATGCTTAAATCATACGATTTAATGGAGCATTGGAGCGATTTTAGTAGGCTCATGGGTAGTGCTAAAGATTTGGGACTTCAAGACTTCATAGATTTTGCAATAGATAAAGGGTTGCATGCCAACGATCTTTGCGATGCATATGAAAAAGTATTTATCACTCAATGGATTGATAATATTATGTACAGTAGTCCTATTCTCGTGTCGTTAACACGTATTATGCATGATAATTCTATTAGTACGTTCCGACAAAAGGACACTTTGCGTTTTGATATTAATCGCGCATACATAAAATCACAGCTTTCTGCACAACGCCCAGATTTGGATATGGTTACAGGTGGTAGTTCAACGTCTATTATCTTGCGAGAAGGAGAAAAGAAACGAAAACTAAAAAGCATCCGAACATTACTCCTTGAAACGGGTGAACTAATACAAACAATCAAGCCCTGCTTTTTAATGTCACCATTAAGTGTAAGCACTTACTTGGCCCCCGAAACAAAGTTTGATGTTGTTATATTTGATGAGGCATCTCAGATACTGCCACAGGATGCTGTCGGCGCAATATATAGAGGAGAACAGTTGATTGTTGTTGGCGACTCAAAGCAAATGCCACCGAGCAATTTCTTTATGACATTGACAGAGGATGATGATGAAGATGAGGATGAAGGTATTGCAGATTATGAATCAATACTAGATATATGCTCGTCTTTTATGCCGCAACTTCGGTTGAAGTGGCATTACCGAAGCAGATTCGAACAACTAATCGCCTTTTCAAACAAAAACTTTTATGAAAATGATCTTGTCACATTTCCTTCGGCTTTACAAGATGGAGATGGTGTAGGTGTTAATTATTATAACGCTAATGGTACATATGATAGAAAGACAAAAACAAATAGGGCTGAAGCAGAGGCTATTGTTGACATGGTATTTGACCATTTCGAAAAGTTCCCAAATAGAAGTTTGGGCGTTGTGGCATTCAACATTAATCAACAAGAATTGATAGATCGTTTAATTTCAATGAGGCGTCAAAAGGATGTCTCTAAAGAAAGCTTTTTTAATACTGAGCGACCGGAACCGTTTTTTGTAAAGAATCTTGAAACCGTGCAGGGCGATGAAAGAGATACCATCATTTTTAGTATTGCCTACGCTCCAGATGCACAAGGTCGATTTATTTTGAATTTTGGTCCCCTCAATAGAGATGGCGGAGAACGGCGATTGAATGTTGCTGTTACTCGTGCTAAGTACAATGTAAAAGTTGTATCATCCATTCACGCTTTTAACATCGATTTATCCCGAACCAGTTCTAATGGAACTCGCTTGCTTCGAGAGTACTTGGATTATGCCGAGAATGGAACAGTAGCATTAGAGCGTTCTATTCAAGTGAATGCATTTGAACAATATGACTCTGACTTTGAATTAGAAGTTGGTGATTATTTGCGTGATAATGGCTATGCAATAGATACACAAGTAGGTTGCTCTTCGTTTAGAATAGATATTGCAATAAAAGAACCGAACACATCTCATTATCTCCTTGCCGTCGAATGTGACGGTGCTTCATATCATTCTTCAAGAAGTGCACGCGACCGCGATAGATTACGTCAAGAAATCTTAGAGCGTATGGGATGGAAGTTCTATCGTATTTGGTCAACTGATTGGTTTAGAAACAAAGCAATCGAACAACAAAAGCTTCTTGACGCCGCCTCAAGTGCGCTCAAGGCTACATGTTTTACCGAAGTACCTGTTGACACCAAGCAAGACACACCTTCGTTTGAGGTTACAAATGATGACATTGGTTTTGATTTCCCTATCTATCGTAGTTATTCAATTTGGGAATTAGAGTATTCATACAGCAATCCATTTGCCCTCATTCGTTCTATAGTCGAGAAAGAATCACCTGTTTCAGAGGAATGGCTGTTGAAACGGATAGTTCCTATTTTCGGAAGAGAGAAAGTAACAAGCGTGGTTCGTGATGAATATGAAAGGCTTATGTGGGGATGCGAAAGTAAAGGCATTGCCATAAAAGATGGCTTCCTTTACCGTATAGGTGCCCCAATACCCATGTTGCGTATACCTGGCAAGAACGAGTTTTCTCCTCGTGAAATCAAGTATATAGCTTTAGAGGAATTGGCCAACGGGTTGGAGGAAATTGTACGTCAGAACGTAACGGTAAATAAAAACAATCTTTTCCAATTTATTGTACAAAAACTAGGCTTTTCTCGTACCGGGGATGCAATCTATGGTCGACTAAATACTGCACTCAAATTGTGTAAAAACGTTTTGGAATCTAATGGAGTACTTTCCTATATAAAGCCTAATCAATGATTTGTAATTGAGCTTTGAACATAGATGGGATGCAAGAAATACTAATAGACTCAAAAGTTATTATTCCTGCTAAACCCTATCCCAAAGCAATCTTTCATGTAAAACAAAACGAACCGCGAAGTACGGTTCGTTTTATTTGGATATGGTGAGAGGTGGTACAAGATTTTTCGCCTGTGGCGAAAAATCCGTCCCGCCCTTCCAAGGGGGACGTGCACCAACACACAAGATACGCACATACTGTGCTATTTTTTGTGTGCAAAGTCGTCTCTTGTGCAAGCACAGATGCTACTTCGCGCACAAAAAAACACAGACCTAGAGGTCTGTGTCTTGTGTGTTGGTGCCGAAGGCGGGACTCGAACCCGCACGTAGGGTTAGTACAATGGATTTTGAGTCCATCACGTCTACCAATTCCATCACTTCGGCATATTGCTCAATAATAATAGCATAATGGCGGGTGCTTGGCAAGTATTTTTGATAAAAAAATTGCCGAAAGGCACAAAAAGTTTTGACGGTATGCGCGTCGCGTTGGCGCAAGAAGGGGAGAGGAAAGGCCGAATCGTCTTGCTGCGTTCATTCGTTTGGCGCAAGGCGGCGAAGTATGCTATAATCGAAGCAAGCGTGCAAGCACGAGCGAAGCGAAGTATTTGCATAACGCTTGCGCACCATCGCAACCGAACGCAGGGAGCGCAGCGACCAATCCATACGCAGTATAGATACCATTCGTAAGGATGGGCGTTCGTATGGTTGTATAATACTCCCGAGTCGTGCCACGCTGCACCGAAAGAGGAGACGGTATGAAAGGAATAGAGTTGTCCAAACGCTACTACAAAGAATTCGGCGCGCCCATGATAGCGGCGCAATTCGCCGACGTGGCCGATCGCATCGCCGTCGGTCTAGTCGGGCACGGCAGCGAGTGCTTCGGCTATGACGACGAGGTATCGCGCGATCACGATTTCAGTGGCGGCTTTTGCCTATGGCTCACCGACGAGGACTATCTTTCGTTCGGCCAAGAACTCCAGACCGCCTATCTCCATCTTCCGCAGGAGTACGAGGGCGTGCGCCTTTCTCGCACGGGCATGGACGCCCAAAGTTATCGCGGCGTCATGCGCATATCCGATTTTTACCGTCCGTACGTGGGCGACGTACAGCCCCCCGTGGATTTGCGTGCGTGGCTTGCCATCGACGAAACCTACTTGGCCGAAGCGACCAACGGCGTCGTGTTCCGCGACGATTTGGATGCGTTCAGCCGCATACGTAGGGGGCTTTTGCGTTACCCTGAGGACGTTCGGCTCAAAAAACTCGCGGCGCATTTGTTGTTCGCCGCGCAGAGCGGTCAGTACAACTACGCGCGCTGTATGGCGCACGGCGAAGAGGGCGCGGCGGTGCTTGCCTTGCACGTCTTCGTCGAGCATATAGCCAGGGCCGCGTTCCTGTTGGCGGGGCGATACGCGCCCTACTACAAGTGGCTGTTGCGCGCCATGGACGAGTTCCCCTTGGGACAGGCCGTTCGTCCGCAGCTTACGGCGTTGCTCACCCGTTCGCATACGGTCGCCACGTTGGGCGAGGACGTCGCGCTCATCGACGAAGCGTGCCGCCTGGTAGTCGAGGCCCTACGCGAGGCGGGGCTTTCTTGCGCGCCCAACGACTATCTCGAGCCGCACGCCTACCAGGTACGCCGTCAAATCAAGGACTCTGCCTTGCGCCTCATGCACGTCATGCACGGGGTATAGCGAAAATGGCGATGCCCTATCAAATTTCTTGATACCTTATTGTCGCGTATGCGTTGACAGCACCGACGGGTATGGGGTACAATACAAAAAACGAGAGGAGAGCACTATGCGCATTGCTATCGGTTGCGACCACGGCGGCATCGTTTTGAAACCCGCCATTTTGAAATATTTGGAAGACAAAGGTATCGAATACGTAGATTACGGCACCTACACCACCGACTCGGTGGACTATCCAGACTACGCCGTTCCCGTCGCCGAGGCCGTGCAGAGCGGCGCCGCCGACAAAGGTATATTGATGTGCGGCACGGGCATCGGCATCACCATCGCCGCCAACAAGTTCGACGGCATACGCGCCGCCGTCGTGTCCGACGAGTTTTGCGCCGCCGCCACCGCCGAGCACAACAACGCCAATATTTTGGGACTTGGCGGGCGCGTGGTCACCCCCGAGAAGGCCGTCAAATTGGTGGATATCTGGCTCAACACCCCCTATGCGGGCGGGCGCCACCAAAACCGTCTCGACAAAATCACCGCTATCGAAAAGAGTCAAAAGAGCCGTTCCTGACGGTCACACGTAAGAAAATTTTAGGAGGTTTACATATATGTCCAAAATCGTCATTTTCGATCATCCGCTTATCACCCACAAAGTCACCATGATGCGCGACAAGAACACGCCGAGCAAGGATTTCCGCGCTCTCTTGGACGAGATTTCTCTCCTCATGGGCTACGAAGTTACGCGTGACCTTCCTTTGGAAGAAGTGGAAATCGAAACCCCCATTTGCAAAACCAAACAAAAGATGTTGGCCGGGCGCCAAATCGGTATCGTGCCTATTTTGCGTGCAGGCTTGGGCATGGTGGACGGCATTTTGAAGCTCGTCCCCGCGGCGAAAGTCGGGCATATCGGTTGCTATCGCGATCCCGAGACGGCCACTCCCGTGGAGTACTACTGCAAACTTCCCGTTGACGCCGAGCAACGCGAGATCATCGTGGTCGACCCCATGCTCGCCACGGGCGGTAGCGCCATCATGGCCATCAACTTCATCAAGGCCAAGGGCGTCAAGACCATCAAGTTCATGTGCCTTATCGCCGCGCCCGAGGGCCTCAAAGCCCTCTCCGAAGCGCATCCCGACGTGGATATCTTCATCGCCGCCATGGACGACCACCTCAACGAGCACAAGTATATCGTGCCCGGTCTTGGGGATGCCGGCGACCGTATCTTCGGAACGAAATAAACAAGGCTCATCTTTGCGCGATAAAAGGGGACGTTCGCGTTGCCGCTCATACCGTGTACGTCATAGTACACTGGGTATTCGACGGCGACGTTAGGACGCCCCTTTTCTCATTACAAAGCCGAGCCTTTCTTATCCCGTTCTCGTATAGCCACGTTTTTATGTGAAAACACTTCGCTCGTTCACTTGCGCCGTGTACGCCTAGTACACTAGGCACGCGATTCACTTCGTTAGAAAGCACACTCACTCATCTCAATTCTGCGACTACTTGTCGTAGAACGCAACCGCTTCGCGGATTTTCACGGAGCGGTTTTGTTATTCGACGGCGACGGGCGATTGAATTCCGTATAATTTACGCATCGTTCCCACCGAAAATGCGGTGGACTATTGACTACGGCGTTCGTATGGTTGTATAATGGATACGTTCTTGTGACTGACGGATCAGTGGAGCGTACCACGGGGAGCAAGGACCAAGAGGCCGACCGTCTGGGCATACTCGGGGAGAGTATGCCTTTTTTGTAGAAACGCGGTCGAGGTGAAGGAGGAGGCTATGGATACGGAAGCGAAAAACGTGCAGGAATTGCTATCGGGCAACGCCTATCCCGGCAGAGGGATCTTGGTGGGCAAGAGCGCGGACGGCAAATACGCCGTTTTTGCCTACTTCATTATGGGGCGCAGCAACAACAGCCGCAACCGCGTGCTGGTGCGCGAGGGCGACAGCCTGTTTACGCGCCCATTCGACGCGAGCAAGGTCAAAGATCCTTCGCTTATCATCTATCGCGCGGCGCGTTTCGTGCCCCGTGGCGTCATCGTCACCAACGGCGACCAGACCGATACCGTGTACGACGCGCTGTCTTGCGCCAAGGGCTTCGCGGACGCACTCGATACACGCACCTACGAGCCGGACGCCCCCAACTACACCCCGCGCATCAGCGCTTTGCTTAGTTTTGGCGAAGGCGGCACGTACACCTACGGCATGAGCATTCTTCGCAAAGCGGACGACAGCCCCGATTGCATTCGCGCCTACTTCGATTACGAGGGGAAGGACGGGCTCGGCCATCTTATTCACACCTACCAAACGGACGGCAATCCCTTGCCCTCTTTCTGCGGTGCGCCGCGAGCGGTGCGCCTGCCGTCGAGCCTTGACGCTTTGGGCGACAGCCTGTGGGCCTCGTTGGACGAAGGTAACAAAATAGCCCTATACGTATGTGCCAAAAACGTACAAACGGGCGAAATGGAAGAGAAAATCTACAACAAAAATCAAGCGTAACGGAGATAAAAAATGCAAGAGTTCTATTTGAAATACGGTTGCAATCCCCACCAAAAACCCGCGCGCGTCTATATGGAAGACGGCGCCGAATTGCCCTTCGAGATATTGAACGGCCGCCCCGGCTATATCAACTTCCTCGACGCGCTCAACTCGTGGCAACTCGTCCGCGAGATCAAGGCGGCCACGGGGCAGGTTGCCGCCACTTCGTTCAAGCACGTATCGCCCACCTCGGCCGCCATTGGCAACCCCCTTTCGCCCCGCCTCATGCAGTCCTGCTTCGTGGACGATATCGAGGGATTGAACGATTCCCCCGTCGCCTGCGCCTATGCGCGTGCCCGCGGCACCGACCGTATGTCCTCTTTCGGCGATTGGATAGCCCTCTCGGACGAGTGCGACCTCACCACTGCCAAAATCATCGCCCGCGAGGTGTCGGACGGCATCATCGCGCCCGCCTACAATGACGAAGCCTTGGCGCTTCTTCGCACCAAACGCGGCGGCAACTACAGCGTCGTGCGCATAGATCCCGATTACGTGCCCGCCCCCGTGGAGCGCAAGCAGGTGTTCGGCGTCACCTTCGAGCAAGGCCGCAACGACGTGGCATTGTCCACGGAGAGCCTCGGGCGCGTCGTCACCGCCAACGCCGACTTCCCCTCCGACAAGCAATTAGACGCCGTCGTTGCGCTCATCACCCTCAAATACACCCAATCCAACTCGGTGTGCTTTGCCTACGACGGTCAAGCCATCGGCGTGGGCGCGGGACAGCAAAGCCGCATCCATTGTACCCGCCTTGCCGCGGGCAAAGCCGACCTATGGCACCTACGGCAGACGGACGAGGTGCTGTCCTTGCCCTTCCGTCCCGACCTCAAACGCGCGGACAAAAACAACGTCATCGACCTCTATCTGTCCGATTACGACGCGGAGGACGTGCTGTCCGACGCCAATTGGCCGCGCTATTTCACCACCCGCCCCGCACCCTTCACGCGGGCGGCGAAAGACGCCTACCTCGCGGGCATATGCGGCGTCACCGTGGTGAGCGACGCGTTCTTCCCCTTCGCGGACAATATCGAACGCGCCCACCGTAGCGGCGTCACCTACGTCGTCCAACCGGGCGGCTCGGTGCGCGACGAGGACGTCATCGCCACAGCCGACAAGTACGGTATGGTCATGACCTTCTCGGGCATTCGCCTGTTTCACCATTGATTTTGTGCGCGTCGTGCGCAAGAGGGGGGCTTTGCCCCCTTTTTTTTATGATTTTTCACCCATTTTTTATGATTCGTTGCGTTTTTCCCCCCGTCAATCGTTTGACATCATCAATTTAGTGTGCTAAAATGATAAAGCATTAAAGCGCAAGAGGAAAGAATATGGATAAAATACGTAATCAAACCATCGACAACCTAATGGAAGTGATTGCCCGTCTGGATTCGGCTGACGATTGCTACGACTTTTTCGCCGATTTATGCACGGTCAAGGAGTTGCAGGACATGGCCCAGCGCTTCGAGGCGGCGCTGATGCTCGCGGACGGCGCGACCTATCAGGATATCGTGGCTACGGTCAAGACGAGCGCCGCCACCATAAGCCGCGTCAGCCGTTGCCTGAAATACGGCGCGGGCGGCTACGACAAGGCCATCGCCATCTACAAGGACAAAAAGGGAGAACGATAATGCAAATAGACGACGCCATTTTACAAAGCAGCGAGCGCACGGCGCTTGCGTTGCGCAAACTATACGCCGATAGCGGCTATCGCTACTATCGAATGAGCAAATTCGAGGAGTACGACTTCTACGCGATGAACAAGGATTTTCTCGTGTCGGACAGCGTACTCACGTTCACGGACGTCAACGGCAAGTTGATGGCCCTCAAGCCCGACGTGACGCTCTCCATCATCAAGGGGAGCCGTGACGAAATGGGCGTGCAAAAGGTCTTCTACAGCGAAAACGTCTATCGTCCTTCGCCCGAAGACTGCTTCCGCGAGATACGGCAGACGGGCGTGGAGTGCTACGGCGACGTGGGCATTGCCGAAACGGCGGAGGTCATCACCCTCGCCGTCAAGAGCCTCGGCATGATGAACGAGGACTGCGTGGTGGACATTTCCAGCCTCGCGGTGGCCGAAGCCGTCTTCGCGGCGTGCGGTTTCTCCGCGGACGACAAGCGCGCCATGTACGAGGCCGTGGAGCAGAAGAACAAGGCCAAAGCGGCCGAATTATTCGCCGCGCAGGGCGTCATGCAAGAGGTCGCGGACGAGGCCATGCGCCTACTGTGGGTGTCGGCCCCCTTGCCCCAAGCCATCGCTGTCATCGAGAGTAGTCCCTTGTGCGTAGGCGAGGCGGCGCGCGAGTTTCTCGCCGTCCTGTCCCTGCTCGCCGAGCGTGCGGAAGCCGCCAAAATGCGCGTGGACTTTTCGGTGGTGGGCGACGTCAACTACTACAACGGCATCGTATTCAAGGGGTTCCTTCGGGGCATTCCCACGTCCGTGCTGTCTGGCGGGCGCTACGATCTTCTCATGCGCAAGTTCAAGCGCAACGCCTCGGCCATCGGCTTTGCCGTCTACACCGATCTCGCCTCCGAAACCGTGCGCGAGACGGGCGTTCCCTCGGACGATTGGCTCAACGTGGCCCTGCCCAAAGGGCGCTTGGGCGAAAAGGTATACGCCATGTTCGATCGAGCGGGCTATCCCTGTCCCGCCTTGTTGGAAGAGAGCCGCAAACTCGTCTTCGAAAACGTCGAAAAGCGGGTGCGCTACTTTTGGGTGAAGCCCTCGGACGTGGCCATCTATGTCGAGCGCGGCGTGGCCGACGTGGGCGTGGCGGGCAAGGATATTTTGGCCGAATACGCCCCCGACGTGTATGAGTTGTTGGACCTCAAAAAAGGCGTGTGCAAGATGGCAGTCGCCTCGCCAAAAGGCTTCGTCGAGGACGCGTCGCGCCCCTTGCGCGTAGCCACCAAATTCGCCGACGTGGCGCGGGCGTTCTATCGCGGCAGAGGGCGTGATATCGACGTCATTCACCTCAACGGCTCCATTGAGATCGCCCCCATTCTGGGACTTTCGGACGTCATCGTGGACATCGTGGAGACGGGCACGACCTTGCGCGAAAACAACCTCGAGGTGGTGGAGACCATATTCCCCATCAGCGCGCGTCTTATCGCAAACAAGGCGTCGATGCGGTTCAAACAGCAGACGATCACGGGGCTTGCCAAGAGCCTCGGCAGCGTAGTGGAGGAAAACAAATGATACGCATAATAGAAGCGAAAAACGTAGTCGATCGCGCCATTTTGTCCACGCCGACGCCCACCGCCGACGTGGCCGACGCGGTGGCCGCCATTTTGGCGGACGTCAAGGCCCGCGGGGACGCGGCTTTGTACGAATATACCGCTCGATTCGACGGCGCGCGATTGCAATCTTTACGCGTCAGCGAGGACGAGATAGCGGAGGCGATGGCCGTGGTGCCCGCCAAGTTTTTGCGCATACTTCGCCGCTCGGCGCGCAACATACGCCAATTCCATCTGAGACAGCGCCGAAAGGGCTTTGAAATACGCAAGGCAAACGGCGTGGTATTGGGACAAAAAGTCACCCCGTTGGCCAAGGTGGGCCTCTACGTGCCGGGCGGCACGGCGGCCTATCCGTCCACCGTATTGATGGACGCCATTCCCGCCAAGATCGCGGGGTGCGACAAAGTGGTCATCGTCACGCCCCCCGGCAAGGACGGGCGCTTAAATCCCGTCATCATCGCGGCGGCCATGGTCGCCGGCGTGGACGAGATATACAAAGTGGGCGGCGCGCAGGCGGTGGCCGCTTTGGCCTACGGCACCGAGAGCGTGCCCCAAGTGGACAAGATCGTAGGTCCCGGCAACGCCTTCGTCGCGGAGGCCAAAAAGCAGGTGTTCGGCCAAGTGTCCATCGACATGATTGCCGGCCCCAGCGAGATATTGGTGGTGGCCGAGGAGGGTATGAACCCCACGCACCTTGCGGCGGATTTGCTGTCCCAGGCCGAGCACGACAAGAACGCCAGCGCCGTACTCGTCACGCCTTCGGTGGCGTTGGGCGAGGCGGTGGCCGCCGAGATAGAGCGGTTGCTACGTGGCATGGCGCGTGAGGAGATCGCGCGGACGTCCATCGAACGCAACGGCAAGATCATTCTCACCGACACCATAGACGAGGCCGTCGCCATCGCCAACGAGATTGCGCCCGAGCACCTCGAGCTCGTCTTGCGCGAGCCGTTCCGCTACCTTGACAAGGTGAAAAACGCGGGCAGCGTATTTCTCGGCGAGAACTGCCCCGAGGCGTTGGGCGACTACTACGCGGGCATGAACCACACCTTGCCCACCTGCGGCACGGCGCGGTTTTCCAGCCCCTTGTCGGTGGACGATTTCGTCAAGAAGACCCAATACGCCTACTACACGCGGGAGGCTTTGTCCGAGGTGGCCGAGGACGTCGCCTATTTCGCCAACCAAGAGGGCTTGACCGGTCACGCCCGCAGCGCGACCATACGCGAGGGAGAATGATATGAGCAAGTTTATGAGCAAGCGGTTCGACGTGCTTTCGGCCTACGTGCCGGGCGAGCAACCGCAGGATAAAAAATACGTCAAACTCAACACCAACGAAAGCCCCTTCCCGCCTTCGCCTTTCGCCATGCGTTTGGCGCGGCAGGCGGCCTCCGAGTTGCAACTCTATTGCGATCCCGAGTCGAGCGCGCTTGCCTCGGTCGCGGCGGAGAAGTTCGGGTTGACTGCGGACAATATCATCTTCACCAACGGCTCGGACGAGGTGTTGGACTTTGCCTTCGCGGCCTTTTGCGACGCCTCCACGCCCGCGCTGTTTGCGGACGTGACCTACGGGTTCTATCCCGTGTTCGCCCGCCGCAACGGCGTGCCCTACCGCGAGATACCTTTGAATGAGGATCTCACGTTGGATGTAGACGACTATATTGGAGAGAAAGGCACTGTGTTCATCGCTAACCCCAACGCGCCCACGGGCATCGCCTTGCCCGCCGAGGAGATAGAGCGGTTGGTGGCTGCCGACCCCACGCGCATGGTCGTGGTGGACGAAGCCTACGTGGACTTTGCCGAGGAGAGCGTGTTGCCCCTCGTCAAGGAGTACGACAACCTCTTGGTCACGCAGACCTTTTCCAAATCCCGCTCGCTTGCGGGCGGTCGGTTGGGCATGGGCTTCGCCTCGGCGGCGGTCATTGCCGACCTCAAAAAAATCAAGTATTCCTTCAATCCCTACAACGTCAATTCCATGACCGCGGCGGCGGGCATGGGCGCGTTGTTGGACGAGGAATATTTCCGCGCCAACGTCCAAGCCATCGTCGAGATGAGAGAGCAGACCATCGCTTCCTTGACGGCGCTGGGCTTCGAGTGTACGCCCTCTCAAGCCAATTTTATCTTCGCAAGGCACAGTCGTCTTTCGGGCGAAGAAATCTATCGTCGGCTCAAAGAGCAGGGCGTGTTGGTGCGCTATTTCGACAAGGAAAGATTGCGCGAGTACGTGCGTATCACGGTGGGCAGCGCGGCGGAGATGGCCGTTCTTACCCAAAAACTCGCGCGTATCACGGGAGGTCGCCTATGAGAACGGCAACGCTTACGAGGAAAACGGCGGAAACGGATATCGCCCTTACGCTCAACCTCGATGGTAGCGGCAAGAGCACGGTGGACACGGGCTGCGGGTTTCTCAACCACATGCTCACCCTGTTCGCCGCGCACGGCAAATTCGACCTCGAGGTCAAGTGCGTGGGCGACGTAGAGGTGGACTACCATCACACCACCGAGGATATCGGCATCGCGTTGGGCGCGGCGTTTGCCAAAGCCCTATCGGACAAGCGCGGCATTTGCCGCTACGGCGACTGCATTCTCAATATGGACGAGGCGGTCATCTTGTCCTCGGTGGATTTTTCGGGGCGCGTATACCTCGGCTATTTCGCCGCCATTCCCACCGAAAAGGTGGGGGATTTCGACACCGAACTCGTGGAGGAATTTTGGTACGGCTTCGTGCGCAACGCGGGTTGTTCGTTGCACGTGCGCCAACTTTCGGGGCGCAATTCGCACCATATCATCGAGGGTATGTTCAAATCGGTGGCGCGTAGTTTGCGCGAGGCCGTGACCTACGACGCGCGGTTTGCGGGGGAGATCCCCTCCACCAAAGGAGTGCTGTGATGACCGTTATCGTGGACTACGGCGTGGGCAATCTGTTTTCGCTCGCGTCTTCCCTCAACAAAATAGGCGAGGCCTCCAAGGTCACGTCGGACGGGGCCGAAATAGCCCGCGCCGACCGCGTCATTCTGCCGGGCGTAGGCGCGTTTGCGGACGCCATGCGCAAGTTGGAAGACAGCGGTCTTGCCGACGTGGTGCGCTCGGTCGCGGCAAAGGGCGTGCCCGTCATGGGCATTTGCCTCGGGATGCAACTGCTGTTCGAGCGCAGTTTCGAATACGGCGAGCATCGCGGGTTGGGGCTTTTGCGCGGCGAGGTACGTCCCATCGAGACCGATCCTTCCCTCAAAATTCCCCACATGGGGTGGAACGCGCTCGCATTCACCCGTCCGCACCCCCTGTTCCGCTACGTCAAGGAAGGAGACTATGTGTATTTCGTGCATTCCTATCACGCGGTCGGTTGCGCCGACTCGCTCGTCGCCACCACCGAGTACGGTACCGTCGTCACGGCGGCCGTCGCCCGAGGCAACGTCATGGGGTGCCAGTTCCACCCCGAGAAGAGCGGTGACGTGGGGTTGAACATACTGCGCGCGTTCGTCGCGCTCAAGGAGGGCGACTTATGATCATATTCCCCGCCATAGATTTGTCGGAAGGTCGGGCCGTGCGCCTCTACAAGGGCGATTTCGGCCAAAAAACCGTCTATTCGGATTCCCCTTTGTCGGTGGCCGAAGACTTCGTAAGAAAGGGCGCCACCCACGTCCATTTGGTGGATTTGGACGGCGCGAGGACGGGGGCGCGGACGCACTTCGACCTCATCGCGACCATCAAAAATCGTACAGGTCTTTTTACCGAAGTAGGCGGCGGCATCCGCACCTACGAGGACGTGGCGGCCTATCTCGACGCGGGCGTGGATCGCGTCATATTGGGCACGGTGGCGGTGGAAGATCCCGACTTTATTCGTCGTCTTCCCGCGACCTATCGCGACAGAGTCGCCGTAGGCGTGGATGTCAAAGACAACCTGGTGGCCATCAAAGGCTGGACGGAGACCTCGCGGTTGGACGTCTTCGACTTTTGCGCCCGTTTGGAGGCCGAGGGCGTGCGCACCGTGATATGCACGGACGTAGGCCGCGACGGCGCCATGCAGGGCGCCAACGGGGGCTTGTACCAAGCGCTCGCTTCGCGCTTTTCGCTCAACGTTGTGGCGTCGGGCGGCGTGTCTTCTATGGAAGACGTACTGCGCCTACGAGGGATGAATTTGTACGGCGCCATCATCGGCAAGGCCTACTACGTGGGCGCCATCGACCTCACCGAGGCGATAGAGGTGAGCAAATGATTACCAAACGCATTATCCCTTGCCTGGACGTCAGAGACGGCAAGGTGGTCAAAGGTACCAATTTCGTGGGGCTTCGGGAGATATCTTCCCCCGTGGCGTTGGCCGAGGAGTACAGCCGAATGGGCGCGGACGAGTTGGTCTTCTACGACATCACCGCTTCCTCGGACGGGCGCAAGATTTTCACCGACGTTCTTCGGGAGACCGCGCGCAACGTCTTCATCCCCCTCACCGTGGGCGGCGGCATCTACGAGGTCAAGGACTTCGACCGTGTGCTCAAATGCGGCGCGGACAAGGTCAGCGTCAATTCGGGCGCCATTCGCAACCCCTCGCTCATTCGCGAGGCCGCCAAGGTGTACGGCAACCAATGCGTGGTGCTGTCGGTGGACGTCAAGCGCGTCGACGGTCGCTTCACCGTCTTCGCCAAGGGCGGGCGCGAAAACACGGGGTTGGACGCGTTGGATTGGATACGCCGCGGCATAGACGACGGCGCGGGCGAGATTGTGCTCAATTCCATCGACACGGACGGGGTCAAAAACGGCTTCGACCTGGAGATGCTCCGGGCGGTGTGCGATATAAGCAACGTGCCCGTCATCGCGTCGGGCGGCGCGGGCTGTATAGACCACTTCATCACGTTGTTCAAGGCTTTGCCCAAGGTGGACGCGGGGCTTGCCGCCTCCATTTTCCACTTCGGCGAGGTCGCCATTCGGGACCTCAAGGCCGCCATGGCCGCCAATGGTATTCCCGCGAGAATAATATAGGAGTAGCACTCCAAAGGAGAGATTATGATAGAGATTTCCCAACTGAAATTCGACGACAAGGGGCTCATCCCCGCCATCGTGGCCGACGCCGCCACCAAGCGCGTGCTCACGCTTGCCTATATGAACGAGGAGAGCCTGCGCATTACGCTCGAGAAAGAACTCACCTGTTTCTATAGCCGTTCGCGTCAGACGCTGTGGCTCAAGGGCGAGACCAGCGGCAACTACCAACACGTGGTATCCATCACGGCGGACTGCGACAACGACGCTCTGTTGGTACTGGTCAATCCCGACGGCCCCGCCTGCCACACGGGCGCGACGTCCTGCTTCTTCAACACCCTCTGTGAGAGCGAGACCAACTATTCCTTCTCGTTGGAGACCTTGATGCGGCAGATCGAGGGGCGCAAGACCGAGAAGAAAGAGGGCTCCTACACGACCTACCTCTTCGAGAAAGGCCGCGACAAGATACTCAAAAAGGTGGGGGAGGAGAGCACCGAGGTTATCATCGCGGGCAAGGCAGACGACAAAAAGGAAACCGTGTACGAGATCGCCGACCTCGTCTATCACGTGATGGTTTTGATGGTGGATATGGATATCTCCATTGACGACGTCGTCAAGGAGTTGGCCTCCCGCCACGTCATCGACAAAAAAGTCAAGCAGGAGAAAATGGTGTGATACGGCGCGATTTGCACACCCATACCACCTATAGCGACGGCACGGCTTCGCCCGCCGAGATGGTGGAGGCCGCTCTCGGCAAAGGCCTTACGGAGATAGGCATATCCGACCACTCGTACACGTCGTTTGACGAGAGTTATTGTATGCGGCGCGTGGCAGTCCCCGCCTACGTCCGCGAGATAGCCGCCCTCAAAACGGCCTACGCGGGCCGTATCACCGTGCGTTGCGGGGTAGAGCAGGACCTCTATTCCGACCAAAGCACAGCCCCCTTCGACTACGCCATCGGCTCGGTCCACTACCTCTACGCGTGCGGCCGCTACTGGCCGCTGGACGAAAGCGCGGAGATGTTGCAATACCTCTGCCGCACCGCGTTCGGCGGGGATTTCTACGCCCTTGCCGAGGCCTATTTCGCCGAGGTGGCCCGCTTCGCCTCTCGTGCGGACGTGTCCATCGTGGGGCACTTCGACCTCATCGCCAAGTTCAACGAGGGCGGCGCGTTGTTTGACGAAACGCACCCCCGCTACCTTGCGGCCGCCGAGCGCTCTGTCGACCTGCTCGCCGCGGCGGGTAAAACCTTCGAAATCAACACGGGCGCCATGGCGCGCGGCTTGCGCACCGTTCCCTATCCCAACGCGCCCTTGCTCGCCTATATCCGCCGCATCGGCGCGCCCCTCGTCCTTTCGAGCGACGCCCACGCCCCCGCCTTTATCGCCTTCGCCTTCGACCGCTTCCCCGACCTATAAACAAAGAATAATCAAAAAAGTCCATCAGCTTACCCGATGGACGATTTTTTCCGAAACGCGTTACGAGGCCCGCCGTTGCTCGGCTCCGTCGTGGGAAATGCGCTTGTTTTTGTACAGCATTTCGTCGGCCTGGTCGATATAGGATGAGAGGGACAGTTTCGCGTTTTCACAGCGGGCGTAACCCGCCGAGATGGATACGGTGTATGGTTTTCCACTCGTTTTGCACGCTTCGTCGATGGCGGTATCTTGACGGGCACCCGATCGGAGAGCGCCGCCTTTCTTTGTAAGTCAAGCCGCTATAGCGCCCGCTTCTAGCGGGAACGAGGCTCTTTTTGTCGTCCTAATCGTTCGTTTTCTCGCGCGTGACGCGGACGCTTATTTCGGGCGTACCGTACGCGGGATTAAACAATTTCGCCACGTTGGTTTCGTACCACGCCTTGATTTCCTCGTCCGACAGTTCGCACACGTCCCCTTTCGTTTGAATGACAATCTCGATCGTTTGTTTTTCCATACTTCGTTCTCCTTTTCTCTGCGACCACGCGAACGTCCATTCTCCCAAATGGCATCTATATTATATATAGATGATTGCCCCGTTCCTTGCGTTCGGTTGCAATGTCGCGCAAGCATTATGCAAAACCTCGTGCTTACGCGTTCGCTTCTTCTATCATACCCCAACCTCTCCCGAATGTCAATATTTCCTTCCCCACCGCCTCCACATTTCCCACCGAATCTATCAAATCATAATGGTATAAAGAATCGTCCGATAACCGAACGATTCTTTGGTGACCCCACCGAGGTTCGGACGAGGGTGGTCTATTGCTCGGAGCGTAGCGGTCTATTGCCCTTTAGGCGCAATGGCGCAACCGTCGTGTTCACGGCGGGCGCGGAGAGTTCGAACCGCTTGGGGCAATCAAAAAGCAGGCCATAAAGACCTGCTTTTTTGGGTGACCCCACCGAGGTTTGGACGAGGGTGGTCTATTGCCCAGAGCGTAGTGATGGCGCAACCGTCGTGTTCACGGCGGGCGCGGAGAGTTCGAACCGCTTGGGGGCAACAAAAAAGCAGGCCATAAAGACCTGCTTTTTGGTGACCCCACCGAGGTTCGAACTCGGGTGACCGCCGTGAAAGGGCGGTGTCTTAACCACTTGACCATGGGGCCTCGGGTGTTTGTACCCAATCGTACAAACTATAAGCGCGGCTCGAGGGCACACTTGTTTTCTTTGGTAGCGGCGGTCAGATTCGAACCAACGACCTGCCGGGTATGAACCGGCCGCTCTAACCAACTAAGCTACGCCGCCACATAATGCCTTTGTATTTTACCCTTTATTTGCCCTTTTGTCAACAAAAATTGCGCATATTTTTTTGAAAATGATTTCTTGCGTACCTTTGCGCGTTTCCATTCTCTTTGGGCTAAACTATATATAGTTTGTATGCGCACATAATGCAACCCCCGCAGCCATATTTATGCGCCGCCCGCAAACGCCCAAAAAAACGCTTGACTTTATCGTTGCGAGGGTATATAATGCAAACACCGAATATATGGAAGCATAGCCCAGCTGGTAGAGCGCTACCCTTACAAGGTAGATGTCACAGGTTCGAGCCCTGTTGTTTCCACCAACCACCAAAAACGCCCCGAAACGAGGCGTTTTTCTCATTTTTTGGACTTTTTTCACAATATTTTTGAATACTTTTGCTTATTTGTGTGACATAAATTGTGACATAAAATCATCGTTTTATTATGAGATAGTTTGATTCTATTAATTCAGATACAATCTCGTAGTATTTTTTCTCCGGGATTTTGCATTTTATTCCAGTTGCGAATGGGCAATTCCAACTTATATTTTTACAATTCCGATTCCTAATCCGTTTTGGTAGACATCCACCATTTTTAACTGTGTCGATAATGCAGCGCTTTACACTCATTAATTCATCGCGAGGGGAAACGGCCGCTGTGATACCCGCAATCATTGTTATTGGCGCAAAACCAAGTGTAATTGATAACGTAATGTCCAATGCAACACATGCGATAATAAAGGCAAAAGTTGTATACTTCCTAAAATATATTTTTTTCTTATTAATTTCTACGAGAGGTATATTGTCATGAGCTTTTGCGGAATCAGAATGAGAATAAACATTGGCATAAGGTGCCGGTTCTATGTTAATACCCATTTCTTGGCCATCGTCTTCTATACTCCTCCCTTTTACGGAGACAACTGTGGACGGTTTAGCCGCGTACTTAATTCTGATCATATTCCGCTTCCGCGCGACTCGTTTTCTGTAAATATAAGTTTTCCCCATGCGAGCACGAGCCCGTGAATGTAAGTTAACTCGCGAGAGTTTGCGACTACCGAGACCTCTATTAGTTACAGCAGGTATGCTTATAAATTCATTATAAAAGAATTTTATTGCATCTTCTTTCGACATGTATTGGACTAATTGCGTGATTATTTCCTCTCTTGTGCCTTGAAATTCCATGGCTATTCCTCCTAATCTAATAGTTTAATAATGGCATCTTTGTCGGATGCCCACATGTGGCCGTAGGTCTTGAGCACCTGTTCGGGCGTGTCGCCGATCAGGCTGGCGATTACCGTGTAATTGCCGCCAACGTGAATGCACATGGATACAAAAGAGTGCCGGAGTCCGTGTATTTTTATTGCTTTTACGCCGGCCGCGGCGGTGTATCGGGCGAACTTGCGGCGCACGGTTTCGGCCGGCAAGGGGCGCGCCCCGCCAAAGAGAAACGGCCCCTCCGGCGCCACCTTAGTGATATATTCATCGAGGGCGCGGCGGGCAGGATCCGCGAGAGGAATGGTGTGGTCGGTTTCGGTCTTATTGCTGGTCACCTTCCACGCGGCGTCGTCGGTGGTCTTGGTGGTCACCGTCTTATTGATGCGCAGAGAGGATCCATCGTAGTCCTCTGGGCGCAACGCGAACGCCTCGCCTTTGCGGATGCCGGTGTAGAATAGCAGCGTGAACAGGGCGCGATAGACGTCGTCATCCACGACGTCGATAAACTGCATAAACTCGTCGCGCTCCCAAAACTCGATTTTTGGGCCTGCGAGCGACTTTTGGACGGTGCGAGGCATTGTCACGCGGGCAAACGGATTACGCGCGTTGTAGCGCAAAGCCGCCCACGCAAAAAAGGTCTTGAAGCGCTTTTGAATGCGTAGCACATACCCACGCGCGTATAATTGCCCATTCGACTTGCGCCGCGCCAACATTCCGTCCTGCCACCTGTATAGATCTCCCTCGGTGATAGAATCGAGCGCCCGGCCTGCGAACGCGGGCAAAACAAAGTTGCGCATGGCGCCCTCGACCGTCACAAGCGAGGACTCTTTGGTGCTGGCGGTCAGGTAGGTTATATAGTCCCGATAGGCGTCATCGAATAGCACCCGCTTTTTTGCGACCTCAAGATTGGCCGGTTGCTCGGTACATTGCGTTGTGACGAACTGCCGATAGGCCTTCGCGGCGAGCTTTGGTGTCTCGTAGCCGCAAAGCGTTTTTTGGTGCTGCACCCCGCGCTCGTCCACCACGCGAAATACGACGTCGTAGACCTCGCCCTTCTTGGTAGTGCGCTTGCGCGTGGAGAACTTGGTAGATTTGATATAATACATACTGCCCCCGCAACGTGCATCTTTCGTTGAAAAATGCACGAAATCAATTAAAAATGTACAATATCAACCGAATATATGTACATTTGCGACCGAAAAATGCTAAAAAGCAATACCGTCTTTACAGTAGCGCTTTATCGATTTTTCCATAGCGTCGGGTATTTCGGTTAATAGTTCACGCAACTGTTCGACGGCCCTTTTGTATTCCTCAACGATGTATCTTTGATATAAGATCAAATCATCGGGCGTAAGGAGTTCGATATGATAATTGTGCGTGAGCCTTATAATTGGAGCAGTTGGAATGATTGACAAGAAATTCGATCCATCGCCCTTGCCAACTATAAAGACCTTTTTCGTCGTGAACTCTATACGGAGCACTTGATAGTAAAACCGCAAATCAAGGTGTTTTTCGTCGGCAAAAAACCTCAGGTATTCTGTATCTAATTTTGCCTCCTGTATTAGCGCGAATAATCTCTCTGCGTATTCGTATTGTAGGGCTGACATTTTGTTTTCAGGAAGTGGAAGTTGCGACCTCACCTGACTATCTTTTAGTAAATCAAAGAATGTCACCTCACTAAGGATGGTTAAATCCTGCCCGGCAAGGATATAAGCCTCTGCTTTCTTTTGTTTTGAACTCTTGGCACCTTTCAGTGAGGCATTGTACTCCGTATTGCCTAAAATCAAAAAATTGGTAGTTTTTGTCACGCCGTCCGCGTTGATGCCGCCGACATCGGCAACCAACTGCATCGCCTCTCGTCGAGGGATAGATAAGGCTCCAGTGAAAACGCACACTTTCCCGAATAGCGGGTGCTCCTCGTCAAACTCTGATACCGAGGCGGCAATATCGGTCGCCTTTAATCCCGTTTTTGTTTTGCGTTTTGTTGCAAGATCTATATTGTCCGCCGCTATCCTCTCTTTGATTCGCTCGTAAAGCGCAGCGGTTGCATTGCAATCTGCCTCCGCGCGATGCGCAGGTCTACTTGTGATTCCGAGGACATCCACCATAGTGGCGAGCCTATGATTAGGCATATTGGGGAATACTCGACGACCAAGTCTCATTGTGTCGATGAAATTATTATAGAATCCGCCAAGCCCAATTCGTTCTGCTTCGTCATATAAAAAATTGACATCAAAATTAATGTTATGCCCAACGAGAACGGCATCGCCAACGAATGCCAGCAGTGATGACAAAACCTCCTCAATGTCAGGTGCAATAGACACCATTTCATTTGTAATCCCAGTCAGTTCAACAATAAAATCATCAAGTTCACGATGCGGATTAACCAAACTCTTATAACTGTCTACACGCTCCCCGGAAACGAAACGCACCGCGCAAACCTCGATGATGGAATCCCATCGCGTATCAAGACCGGTTGTTTCTATGTCTATCACTACATATTTATCCACGCATGCAAGCATGCTCTCGCCTTTTTGTAATCTTAGTTTTGCCATATATCACCCCATTATTCCTCAAGAAGCGAATATGCTTTTGCAAGCAATTCTGCTTTTTTACGAGTATCGAGTTTTTCGCAAACCCTCAATAATTCCGCCTCTATTTCGGACAGCTCCCGCGTATGAGAACTATCATTCGTGATGGTCACCGTGCTATGGTTTATCCCTTGCACAATGTTGTTGCCTTGCGCGGCTGTTCCGCCGTAAAAGAAGGAAACATCCACGCCAAAATAATCGGCCACTGCTCTTACGATACCCGGCCGCGGATTTGCCCCGGCCTTCCAGCGCGTGACATTGCTTTGACTGCATCCCAACTCATTCGTGAGCTGCGTTACCGATATCCCCTTTTGATCGCATAGCATTTTTAGTTTTTCGTAGAACATAGGCGCCTCCAAGAAAAAATTGCGAAAAATGAGAACAAAAGGGTTGACAACGGCACTAAACGGTAGTACAATCAAGACAAATCGAGCCAACGCAAGGCAACGGCTTGAAAACACGCATTCGCTCCACTTTTCTTTTTTTAGTATATCACTAAAAGGAACTAAAAGCAAGTGGGGGGCGCTAAAAATCATTAAAAAGGGAGGGCGAAATGACAAAGTATTACACCTGCGAGGAAGTGGCCGAAATGTACAAGGTAGCAGTCAAAACAGTTTGGAAGTGGATCCGAGAGGGGAAACTGAAGGCCATTCGCATTGACCGCTACTACCGTGTTCGTCAAGAGGATATCGATGCCTTTGAGCATCGCGCTGTTTAACAAGGAGGACACTATGGCCAAGAAATCAACCGAAACAGCCGCCGGCATGGACATTGTAACGGTCAACGACCTGATGGAGCAACTGGGCGTGTGCTACAACACCGCCGCCGAAAAGATGGGCAACTACAAGCGCGCACTCCAAAAAGAGGGGCGCGACGTCAGCAACATGGCGGGGGCCATCACCATTGGCGACTACTGCCACGCTACCGGTATCACCGTGCCGGAGCTCATTCAATGGCGCGAGTATCAGCAACTACTGCGCGAACGCGAGCGCCAAAATCAAGACGCCATCGGCGTCAGGGCGCCATCGACAGGAGGTGCGACGTGAGGTATTGGGTGATAAAGAAACGCACCGACGGGTATAGTGCAACATTTTTAGTTGCTCGCGGCGGCACCGTCGGCACCGGAGTCGCGTACGAATATACCTTGTCGCCCACGTTGCGCAGTGCAATCGCATACGCAAAACGCGGCGGTCTGATGGGAATACACCACGGCGAGATACTCGTGGACAAGGAGGCGTAGCAATGAAACTATTGGTCAAACAGCCGGGGCAATACCCCGAAGTCAAAGAGTTCAACGAGGGCGACCTGCTCGCCGAATTGCAGGCAGCGGTCGGCGGATACATCGAAACAGTCCCCATCTCGGATACGCTGGTCCTCATCGCAGACGAGGAAGGCAAGCTCAAGAGGGACAGTGTCATCAATATCGTGCTGCCATTCAAAGGGAACATCACGGACTACGTGGTGGGCCCCGTTGTGATCGCAGGCATCACGCGCGGCGGTGATGACTTCCGCGGGCTGAACAAAAGAGAGATCTCCTTCGCCACCAACTGGTTGGACGTGAGGTCGGTATAGAACAACATGGAGGTGAACACATGAAAATACCCAAGGAATATCTGCAAGAGATAGTCGACAACACGCCGGATGGCGAGGCCATAGACCTCGACCGGGCGCAACGCGACTACGAGCGCGAGCTCGCCGAGTACGAGGCCGAGCGCATCGAGGAGCTGGAGGAGCGGCAGAGCCAATCCGGCTTTTACGCTTTTCAAGACGCCTGCTTTATTCGCCGGCTCGAACAGTAGGAGGGGACTATGGACGAGATGATCAAACAAGACGAAAACTACATTCTGCTGCGCAGTTTAGCACGCAAGGTTGGCCTCAAACAAAAGGGCCTTGTTGCAATGCTGCGCTACTACACCGACCTCCAAAACATGTCTCCTAATGTCGCAATCACCGAGGCTATTGGGTGGCTGGAGGATCCGGACGGAGTGGAGCTGCTGTTGCGACTCACCAATGCGCAAGCGTGGGATAGCGACGAAATCGAGGCTGGCGAATTTGCCGGGCTCGCAGATCTGTGGAGTCAAAAGATGGAGCTTTGCCAAGAAAGAGCCGACAAGATGAATTTCGTGCATCGATACCTTGCCAATGTGGTGGTAGAGGCGAGCGATTGGCGGATCCGCGAGGTGCTATATACGGTGAGAGGCGAAGACGAGGTTGTGGAGCTTTACAGCGACAGCGAAATGACAAATCTGACGCGGCGGGTGAATGTGACAAAAGACAGTCTCGCCGAGATTGTGAGAGAAGTGGCCGCCGTTATATAAGGCGCGGCGGATAGGAGGTGAACTATGGAAAAAAGATACTACTGGCTGAAGCTTCAATTCAACTTCTTCTTCGACAATGAGGTGTTCGACTACATCATGCGTCAATCTGACGGCAGCCGATACATCGTCCTCTATCAGATGCTGTGCATGAAGACGCTCAACAACGCCGGCGAATTGGCGTCGCGCATCGGCGACATCATCATCCCGTTCGACACGGAAAAAATACGTACAGAATGTAAGTATTTTACAAAGAGCGAAATTATCTGCGCGCTGGATCTGTTTCGGCGCTTTGGGCTTGTCTATGAACAAGAGGACGGCATCCTGTGGATCGCCAATTTTGACGACATGGTCGGAAGCGAGGGCGCCAGCGCAGCGCGTGTCCGCAAATACAGAGCCGCGCAAAAGGAACTCGGTCCGGGTAATGGGCAGGCCGTGGGTGCGTTACATTGTAACAATGATGTAACGCAATGTAACGTTACACAACCGTTACAAGAACGTTACACCGCCGTTACATCGAGCGTTACATCGGCAAAAGAAACGCCCCCCATAACCCCCAAAGAAAATAGAGAGATAGAGATAGAGATGACTGACAGACTGACTGATAGTGACTGTGATGATCTAAAAGAAATAGCAAAGAAAGAAATTGCGGGCGCGTGTGTGTACGCGAGCAACCATAAGCGCATCGATGCCGCCAACCTCGACGCCTACGAGAGATACATCGACCAACTGTATTGGTGCCGAGAGGATGGGCCGACCGGCGGGATGTCGGTCGATACCCACGACCAAATGCTACGCATTATGGATACCATCGGACACGAGGTGGCGCGGCGGGCGACGTTCCGGATCCACGATGAGGACATTGCGGCATCCGAAGTGCTGGACACCCTGACCGAAGGAATGGCAAGCGGAAACGCCAAAGCAACCATCGCCGCCCTACAGCAGGTGACCGACAAGCAAGCAGACGGGGGCATCGGCAATCAGCTGGCGTATTTGGTCGCAACACTTTATACGCGCATCAAGCAAGGGATGGTGGCCTAATGGATCTTCACTTTGGCTATCAGATCGAAACCGTAGAGATCACCCGAAAAGAGGCGGCCGCCCTGCCGAGTGGGACGCAGGTGCTGGTATATAACCCGTTTGTCAATACCTTCGACATCTACACACTGCACCCCAATTGCGCAATCATCCACCCGCCCAACAAACTCTACGACAAGTTCTTTTACTACGCAATCAAAGCCGTCCCGACGGCAACACCGGCCGTCACCGAAACGGTGACGCCGCAAGATGAATAATAACTGCCAACATGGCAGATACGGAGGTGAACTATGAACTATCAAACAACCATCAATTACGAGGCACCGCGTCCCATCAAAATCGGCGACGTGTTCTACCGCCTGCAAGAGGTGGACACCGTCAACCTACAAGCCAAATGCAAGATGTGCGACGGCACCCATCAGATCACCATTAACGGCATCACCGAGCGTTGCCCTCACTGCCAACAACCGGGCGCGATGATATCGAGAGTGCATCGCGTCGTCGTCCGCAGATACCGCGTATACGGATTCCGCGACCGCGTGGAGGCGGACGAATGGAAACCAAGCACCTATCACACCGTGACGGTTGAACTCTATCGTAAGGTAGGGAAGGGGTATTACTACGGCAACCACGATGGGCGGGACGAAAATATCGATTTTCTTAACCGGCTCAACGTGGAACAGCCGGAGCGCACCGACCACACTTGGTATGACGACTATGCCAAAGCGGTGGCGGCTGCCGAGTTCCTCACGTCGCTGGAGCAGGCAAAGCTCGATGCGTTCAATGCGGAACACGGCACGGACTATCAACTGACCGCCACAGCGGCGCATGATCCCAAATCCAAATAGGGGCGAGGAGTGATGGCAATGGACAGATCTACAAGCAAAGACAAAGCGATTAACTTTGCAAGGACAAGACTACGCAACCATCAAGCCAACTTAGCGGCATATAGGCTATACCGCGAGGAATTGCCGAAGGCGGTAGACCAGTATCTCAATAAAAAATATGCGCCGCTCAAAAAAGCCCTTGCAGATTATGGTAACATCGGCGAGATCCATAGCGCCTACGGATACGGCTACATCGGCGAGAAAAAGTATCAGAGCATCATGTATCTCTATGAGCAATATGAGAACGATGCCACGCGCAGGCTACTTGTCGTCACGCTTGAACAGATTGACAGGACGATCGAAGAATTGTCGGCCTGCGTTGACACTGCTCGGCGCGACCTAAACGCCCTTATAACAAACGGAGGTGATGATTAATGACGAAACTGCAGACTTCGAGATGCAAACGCTGCGGCGCCGAGATCGTGTGGATTCGGACGCCATCTGGCAAAAACATGCCCTGCGATGCGGCGGAGCGAGCCTATATGGCGGATGAGAACGGCAAGAGTACGGTGGTACTACCAAATGGCAAGACCGTCAGATGCACCTTGCCGGACGGCGGCACCATCAAGCCGTCGGATTTGACTGGGCTCGGTTACGTGCCCCATTGGGCAACCTGCCCCAATGCCGATGAGTTTAGAGGGGGTAAGAAAAATGGTCGTTGACATATTCAACTGCGGGGTGGGGTACGACTTAATCTGCGCCGATCCTCCGTGGCAACAATCGCGCGGCGGCAAGAAGGCCGTGCGCGCCAAGAGCAGCGGCATCCCCCTTAGTTATCCGACGTGCACCCTTGCTCAGATCAAAGAGCACTTGGCGCAAGCCACGTCGCTCACGACGGACAACGCGGTACTGTTCCTATGGACGATTGACAAGTATCTCGGCGCGGCGGAGCAGATAGCGGCAGACCTCGGCTACAAGCTACACGCCCGGATGATTTGGAATAAAGTAACAGGCATCCCTGCGGCGTTCACCATTCGCTTTGGGCACGAATATCTACTGTACATGTACAAGGGTAGACTGCCCCCGGTGGCAAGGGACGAGCGCGGCAAGGTCCACAGCGTGTTCACCGAGAAGGCAACACAGCCGCAAGCCCGATGTGTCCTACGAGATCATCGAAAGATTGTATCCGGATGCCAAGCGGCTCGAAATGTATGCCCGGCGCCAACGTCAAGGATGGGACTGCTGGGGAAACGAAGTATAGGAGGCGATATGTTTACTGAACAAACCCAAAAAGATAGACTACTACAAATAATCACCACGGTCACGGAATGCCATTGTGTCGAAAAGCACGGTGAGGCCTGCGACCTTTGTAAAAGGATGGCGGACACCATCATCGCCAACGGGTGGCACGAGGTATTGCCGAGAGAAAACAGCATCATTGATGAGTTGCATAACATCGTCAAGAACTTTGCCGCGTCGGTCGGGTGCAATAATCTTTGCGCAGGCAAAGGCGACAAGAAAGACCAATGTGAGAATTGTAACCTCATGGTCGATGACCTCTATGCGTTCTTCTCCGATCAGGTCAATCGTGAGATTCGCAACCTATTCCACGAGGCAGATAGATCTGCCGGATTATGGCTGGCTGGATATGCTCGCCGGTATTATTTTGCCCACCAATACGACAGAGTGCCCGACGGTAACGCCACCCGGCCCATTAACGCCGAAGAACTGTTCGATGGGCTGAGGCGAACAATTCTTGAAAAGTTTGTGGACAAGAAATAATGGCAAAATCCATCATCAGCAACCAACGCATCTGCTATCTATGTGGCTCGACGCAATGGATGGAACGTCATCACATATTCGGCGGCGCATTCAGGCAGAAAAGCGAGCACTACGGCCTATGGGTGTATCTATGCCATTACTGCCACAATGAGCCACCGAACGGCGTCCACCACAACCGCGAGCGTATGGACTACCTGCGACGCATAGGGCAACATGCGTTTGAAAAAGCATACCCGGACAAGCCATTCGCGGCGGAGTTCGGAAGAAACTACACAGGAGGTGAAAGCGATGACACGAATAGTGTGGCGCGACAACAACAAACAATGGCATCGACGTTTCCGTTTGACGACTGACGCGGCTTGGGCGTTTGCGCTCAAACTGAAGGGCGATGTAATCATGGTCATAAACAAGAAAACAACAAGTTTCGCAAAAGGAGGTGCGATATGAGCAACAAACATTTGAACGGCTACATCGAGGAAGATCTCGACACCGATTCCGAGGGCGCGACGGATGCGCCGACCTTCACCCCGACCTGCCCCTATTGCGGGGCGCAGCGGCTGCCGATGGGCTTTTATAAGAGCCAGCAGGAGGCCGACGAGGATGCGGCGATGTCCTGCAACTGTGTCGGCGCCATCGAGCACAGGATCAAGCGAGAAAAGGAACGCCAGCGCGAAATCAACCTCGCCGCCCTGAATGACCGTCTCGACGACCTCGCCCGATACTGCGAGGATCACAGTGTGCCCTTCGGCGACAAGACGAGAGAAATGCTTGTGCGCGGCGGCACCCTTGTCTTGGACGGCGAAGCCGGCGAACTCGTGTGCCGCTGGATGCGGATGCGCGTAAAAATCAAGCTCAACAACAAATGCAAGTTGCAAGTCCGGTACTCATACACGGATACCGGCACAATGGAGGTGTAGACAATGAGAAACAAACTTGTAGATCTGAACGATATCCTGTTTGCCGAGCTCGAACGTCTGAACGATGACGAGGCGATGAAGGACGAGGAGGCGCAAAAAAAAGAAATCAGTCGCGCGGCGGCCATCAATAAGACCGCTCAAACAATCATCAACAACGGTCAACTGATGTTGGCGGCGATGAAAACAACGGACACCATCGGCGTAGAATCCGGCGATTCCGATGCGGCAACGCTCCTCATCGGCGACAAAACCGACTGACATGGCGCGGCGATACACACAAGAGATGCACGACTGGTTGAGAGAGCATATCCCTCTCCAGTCGTGCGCGACCGTCGCAGAGGGTTTTGAGCGCACATTTGGGGTGCAAATGACCGCGTGCATGGTGAACTCTTACGCAAAAAACCATAAGATCCACACCAAGCGGTATAGCGAGCGCCTGACTCACGAGTGGGCAGCATGGCTCATAGAACACGGACCGGGAACAAACAGCGAAGACCTGACGGCACAATTCAACGCAACGTTCGGCACGCAGCTCACGATTGCGCAGATCAACGCGAAGCGATACAAGGTTGGAGCGGTCAGCGGGCTGAAGACGAGGGTGCCCAACTCCGGATGCTTTCAAAAGGGACACGTGTCGCATAACAAAGGAAAGCGCCAAACTGAGTATATGTCAGAGGATGCCATACGGCGCACGGTAGCAACGCGATTCCAAAAGGGGAACATACCACAAACCCATCTGACAGTTGGCAGTGAGAGACTGACCAAAGACGGATACATCAAGGTCAAGATAGCAGAGCCCAATATATGGCGCTTTAAGCACCGAATCGTATGGGAGCAAGAAAACGGTCCGATTCCGCCTCATCACGCCGTGATATTCCTCGATGGCAACCCCATCAACTGCGCGGCGGATAATTTGGCTCTCGTGGATCTTCCGACCAATGCACGCCTCAATCAAATGCACCTGCGCTACGATGATCCACAGGCAACCCAAGCGGGTATAGCGATTGCCAAAATCGCAACTGCCATCGGCAAAAGGAAAAAGAAAAAGCCATGAAAGAGTACATAGTCAAGACCAAAGAGGGCACCAAGGCGATGACCGCCGATGACATCTACGAGATGATGCTACCCGTCGTGTGGCGTTTGCTACGCAAGAACTATCAACAATACGAGGAGTATCACCAAGACCTCGCGCAGATAGCCCTCGACAGGTGCCTGAAGGCAATGAGGACATACGACAACACGCGTAGCACCGTCTACGCTTATTGCCTCCTCATCGCAAAGCAGGCACTTGCCGGATGGGTGAAAGACTACAACGCCGGGCGAGGGATGTATGAGGTGCCCCTTGATGAGAGCGCGGAACGTCCGCCCGACGACCATGATGCCGACATCTCGGCGTGGTTTGATGAATTGCGACTGTTGCTTAACCGAAAAGAGCGCAAAGTGCTGCGCCTCCTTCTCGATGGCAAGAGCCGCACCGAAGTCTACGTAGTGTTACGGCCGGCACACGCGGGTATTAAGCGCTGTGGATCCGGATTCGAGGCGCTCCCGGAATGGAAGGGCATCGTAGAAAAAGCGCGGCGGTTAGGGCCGCCGACGAGCGATTGAGGAGGACATATGAGAATACAACAACCCCCATTTGCGTGGTTATCAAACAGTTGTTCCGACTGTGCCTACAATGGCACGCATGACTGTATCCCCTGCACGATGCAAGGCGGATGCCTTAACCATCGGCCGATTACCGACGCCAAAGAGCACGCGGCAGAGCGAGCAGATAACCACGCTCGCCGACTCTTTGAACGCAGGCTACAAGACAAGATGGCAAGAATAGAAACCAATGCGCGCGGCGGATATCAGCAAGCACCGATAGCGTATGTGTGTAGCCCCTACCGAGGCGACGTTGAGCGCAACGTGGCATACGCAAAAGAGATTATGGCACAAGCGATCAGGCGCGGTTTTGCGCCTATCACACCGCACCTCTACATCCCCGCTGTGCTGGACGACAACGACCCGATAGAACGCCGGCGAGGCCTCGATCTCGGCCTTGCCTTGTTGAAAGCATGTGACTATGTCGTTGTTGGCTGTCGCTATGGAATATCCGACGGCATGCGTGACGAGATCAAAACGGCGATGGAGTTGGCAAAGGGCATCGTGCTATTGGATAATGACGCGTAAGAAGGCGGTTTTTCAAAAGATTTTGAAACCGTGACCGCAACCACCCGCAAGCCGGCACAAAGCACCATGCACCAAGTGTGATGCGTCGCCATATCAGCGCAATCTGCGCTGAATGTCTGCTATGCAGACAGGCGATGGCGTCGTCGTCCGCAGAGAGAGGGGGGCATCGACACCCCCACCCCTTGCAACACAACAACGCGGAGGAACACCCTCTTACACATTTTTCACGGAAAATTGAGAAATCGCCGCCCTATTGTATAAAAAGGGCGGATGTTTGCAGAAAAAAGGAGAAGTTATGCAGAAAAAATTGGTATTTGTAGAGGACTTTGACATCGAAAAACTCAACCCCTATGAGGGCAACGCAAAGATACACACCGACGCGCAGATCGAGGAAATCATGGAGTCCATCCGCCGATACGGCTTTAATGACCCAGTGGCGGTGTGGGGCCCCGACAATACGATAGTAGAGGGACACGGCAGGGTGATTGCATTGCAACGTCTCGGCTATAAGACCGTGCCGTGCATCGTCCGCCTCGACCACCTCACCGACGAGGAACGGCGAGAGTATACGCTGGTCCATAACTCCATCACGCTCGACACCGGAATGGACATGCAAAAAGTGCAAGAGGAATTGTCACGTCTGATCAACTCCGATATGTCCGCCTTCGGCCTGCTTGTAGCCGTCGATGAAGGCGCGGCGGTAGTGGAGGACGACTATACGCCCGGCGAGGATATTCCCGACCGCGTCAAGCTGGGCGAGGTTTGGCAACTCGGCCGTCATACCCTCGTATGCGGCGACAGCACAAAAGAGGAAATTGTGAACAAAGCCACGGGGGGGGGGGGGGGGGCTTTATTG